>JBKJYK010000029.1:0-8367 GCA_046715515.1 Candidatus Nitrosocosmicus sp. | reverse complement strand
CTATGAACCCCGCAACATCTTTTCTACAAAGGATTGGTGTTTTTTTAATCGTTTTAACGTAACTGTTAATTTGATCTATAACTAAAGGATCCGTTTCAATCCCTGGTATTATCTCAACTAATCTCATTAATTGGGGGGGGTTGAAGAAATGAACCCCTATAAACCGTTTTGGATTATCCATAAGTTTGCTTAATTCTGTTATTGGTAGGGTGCTTGTATTGGACGCATATATTGTTCTGCTGTCTGTCAGTTTGTCCAATTCTTTATATACACTCTTTTTTAGATTATAATCCTCCGGAACAGCTTCTATTATCAGGTCCGTTTCCTTTACCGCTTCACTGAGATCTACTATGGGGGTTATGTTGTTATAGTACTCATCAACCTGGTCATTTGTAATTTTGTTTTTCTCTGCCAGTTTTTGCAAAGACCATTTAACCTTATCCATTGCTTTATCCAAAAACTGTTTTTCAATATCCCTCAATTTCACCTTGTATCCAGACATGGCAGAAATTTGAGCAATTCCATGCCCCATGATGCCAGATCCTAACACTGTTATATTTTTTAGCGTCATATTCTATCTTATTTTTAAAGAAAATATAATCCTATTTTAAACCATTTTTAAGAATGACAAATATTTTCAGTTGAATTTGTCCGTGATTTTGGTTTGTGTCGAAGTTTTTTTGAATATTCTGTCGCTTTTCTTACCGACTGCTTTATCAACCATTCTTACTATTTTATTGTCCCTTGTTTCTTTTACATAGATTATGTAAATTAATGCTTTATCTTTGGCCTCTGTTTTTCTTATAACTCTTCCAATTCTTTGGGCTATTTGATTGACGTTTGATGTATTTGATAAGATAATAGCTATTCCTACTTGTGGTATATCATACCCAATTTCTAACGTGTGAACTGACAGTAGGGGAAAAAAGTCTTTACCCCACCTTTCCAATATTGATTTCCTTTCTTTAATCTTTACCTTTGAGTGAATGATTTCGGAGGGGATGTTTTTTTTCTCAAGAATGGTTTTTAATTTACTTATGGAATCAATTGTTTCACTAAAAATCATTGATTTCTCTTTGTGGTGTTTCCGAATTATATGAACAGCCCTCTCTAACTTATTCTGTGAGGCATTTAACAAATCTTTTCTGATTCTAACCTGTGAGAACCATTCTTTAGCGTATTTTGACCTTGCTCCGCCCTGATAAAGAATTTTGGTGATTATGCTAGGTTCGTATGCATTTAGCTTGTATGATATATTCCTAATCAATTCGCTTGTTTTGTCATAGGTGTCTTTTTCTTCATTTGTAAGGGTTGCTTCGATTGAAATTATTTCGGGTTTTGCTAGCCTTCCGTCATCTACCGCTTCCTTAATTAGGTACCTCCTAACAGGTGGAATAGTTTTTATTATCTCTTGGTATTTAGGGTCAAGTTCATTAATTGTTGCCGTTAGCCCCAAAATCATTTTTTTAGGGTCTTCTTTTATTATTTTAAAAAGATTGGTGTATGAAAATGCGGTGTTGCTAATAAAATGAACCTCATCAAGAATAACCATGTCTGAATATTTTATTAGATAATGATTATTGATAACGCTTTGATAGGTAGATATGGTTATTTCTTTTTCATCCTTTTTTTCTCCAAAAAATGCGCCAATTGACTCTTTGTCAATGTTGTATCTGGCTAGTCTTTCCATGTTCTGTTCGATTAAAATGATTCGGGGAACCAAAAACAATATTTTAAAATTATTTAGATTCTTGTTTTCTTTTTGATAAAGAAGGCACTTGTTGAATGCAGCTCTTTTAGCGCATTCATATGCTATTTCAGTTTTTCCGGTCCCGGTGGAATAAATGATTGATCCCTTATACCTGTTGTTTATCCATGCGTTAATTGCATTTTCTTGGTCATTTGTCAAACTAAATGGAAATTTCAAATTAAGAATTGCCGGGGACATCAAAAATCGATTAGTGTTTTTTATGGTCTTTTTTATAAAAACTGTTCTCTCTTACTTGATACCGACAGCAAAAAATTTTATGGGGGAGGGGACTTGAAGGGTAAAATTCTCAATTTGTCCAATCTGTGTATTTGTTATGCATTTGATATCGAAGGTTATATTGCAAGCAAAAGCCTCTTCTCAACAAAAAGGAAAATTATATTCCCTAATTTAATAATAAAGGGAATCCTTAATAATAGGATCTAGAATACTAAGGTAAATACAGATGGCTGTAATATGCAAAAAATGTGGCCTTCCGGATGATTTATGTGCCTGTGGAGATTTAGATAAAGAAGATACTCGTATTGTTGTTAGGTTGGAAACACGTCGATTTTCTAAAACTTCAACTATGATTGAAGGCATAGATCCTAAAATCAATGACATTCATACAATTGTAAAAGAATTGAAAAGTAGGCTAGCATGCGGGGGAACAGCCAAAGACGGGTTTATCTTATTGCAAGGGGATCATCGAGAACATGTAAAAGATTATTTAGTTGTCAAGGGATTTAATTCGTCTTCTATTGAAGTAATGTAAAGAAATCTATTTGTTCAAACAGTTTGATTTAAAAGATTATTTTGATAGCCTAAACAAGGCTATTACATTTTGTTTATTTATCTTTATAACATTATCAATTTTTTTTGGTTTTTATCTGGTATTCTTTACTGATATTGGGAAAGATATTAGTTGGCGTGATAATATACCTCTAAATTTTTTATTACTCAGTGTTTTTAATATATCCAATCTCTATTCAAACCTTGGAATAACTTTTCTTTTCTTTTGGTTTTTTTATGTAGTTTTGTATTTATTGGTCATCTTTAGACCCATTCCTTTATTCAAAAGTTTTATACATAAAAAATTCTTTAACCGTGAATTTAAAATCTTTGGGATATACCACTCCAATTATCTTTATGTTGCAATACAGTGGTTCTCTGCATATTTTGTTCTGTCTATTGTTATAGACTGGATTCAGCAACTATTTCAAATATCTATCGGGAACCCTTCATTGGAAAACTCACTTGTTTCTTTTTTTTACATAACTGCTGCACCTTTAAACGAGGAGATATTGTTTCGAATTATTTTTCTTGGGGTGCCATTGTCATTAATACTTGTCAGATATAAAACCTCGCTTATGTCGACATTAGTTCACCCTGGCAAGAATGTATCTGTTGTATCTAATAGTGCCAAAATTCTTATTTGCTTGATAATATTTTTAAACTCATTTTTTTTTGGTTTATCTCATGTTGTTTTTGGCGGAAACTATGAAATTGGGAAAATAACTCAGGCTACCATGGGTGGATTGTTTTTAGGGGGGCTTTATTACAGATATGGCATTGTAACCTCAATTATATTTCATTGGATTTCTAATTATGTTCTTTTTGTGTATGGTTTAGTTGGTTATTACTTTTTCAATACATCTTTATCGGATGGATCAAGTAATTTTTTGTTAATGATTATATCTGTTGCTTTTATTGTTGTGGGTATAATGTCTATGCATAAAGGCGCTGAAAGAGTCTTAAAATATATTAAAAAATAGAAGAAGGGGGTTTAAATAAATTATAACTTTAGGTGTGTTTTGAGACCTTTGTATCTGTTTCTTATTGTTACTTCTGTTACACCTGCTGCTTCGGCAACATCCTTTTGAGTTTTGTTTTCCCCATTCATTACGCATGCAACATATAATGCAGCTGCAGCCAATCCCATGGGATCTTTTCCAGCTGATATTTTTCCTTCCTCAGCTTTTTTTAGTATTTCAAGTGCTTTTCTTTTAGTTTTCTCTGTTAGTCCTGCTTTGCTTGCAATCCTTGCAACACATTTCACAGGATCAACTACTGGCATCTTTAAGTCAAGCTCTCTTATTAGAAGCCTGTAGCATCTGGCAACATCTTTTTTCTTTATGTTACTTGCATTTGCTACATCCTTTAGCGTTCTTGGGGTTTCTGTGTCTCTACATGCCGCATAGAGAGCTGCGGCTACCAATGCTGATATAGACCTTCCTCTCACCAATCCTTTTTCTAACGCTTTTCTATAGACATAGGCTGCTTTTTCTATTACTGCATCACCCACAGCTAGCTTGTCTTTTAATCTGTCTAGCTCACTGAAGGCCTGCCTGAAATTTCTGTCAACTGGCTCATGAACCTGGCTTCTGCTGTCCCATGTTCTTAGCCTCTCTATTGTGCTTTTCATGGATGCTGAAAGAGGTTTGCCAGAAGCGTCTTTGTCTACAGGGCCTATTATAGTAGCCAATCCCATATCATGCATAGCTAATGAAGTGGGAACACCGGCTCTGCTTCTGTCTTCGTGTTCTTCTTTTGAAAATGCTCTCCATTCAGGACCTGTCTCTTCTATTCTTTCTGTTACGACAAAACCGCAGTTACCGCAAAACATTTCTCCGGTAGAGTTGTCTGTAACCATTGGTCCTTTGCTACATCTAGGACACTTGTCCCCGAACATTGAAATATCTTTTACCAATATAAATCACCAAAAACCTTATAAGGCATTCTCACAAGTATTTATATCTTTTCTTATTTATAAATATATCGATTTTGGGTTCACTTACTTGGTGAGATGATAAAGTTTAAGAAAAACTTGGATGAAGGTTCAAAAAATCTTATGTATGACAAGTTAATACTATGGATGTACTTGTTGTGGACAATTGTTAACCGCAATAGTTCCAGACTCTGTTCACAGAGGCTGATCGAATAAAAAGAGATGGTATATCAGATATCGTTCCCATGAACTTAAAATATATGACATGCAAAAAAGACCATGTTCTTTATTGATATAGACCAACAAAGAATTAATTATCAGCTTCCTTCTGCAACTCTATTATCAACAAACCATGTGACATAAACAACTGTGCTACATTGATTTTGGTGTTTTTTCTTGCTTGTGATGGGTTTCCAGAGTTTTAAAAATATACTTTATCGAAGTTTTTGCATCGTTATCCTTATCAGTCCGGTCTATTGCTGTCTTTTAAGATGTTGCATTAGCACAGGA
This sequence comes from Candidatus Nitrosocosmicus sp., assembly GCA_046715515.1. Lineage (GTDB taxonomy): Archaea > Thermoproteota > Nitrososphaeria > Nitrososphaerales > Nitrososphaeraceae > Nitrosocosmicus. Next base: position 3,382 of record JBKJYK010000029.1, on the reverse strand, counting down.
TATTCCCTTTATGTACAATAGTATAAATATAACTAATTAAATACCAAAACGTTTTTATTTATATTGGCTTTATATATATCTTACTACAACAACAACCTTCAAAATTGGTATAACGGGAAACAACCCGCTGAGGGTCTTACAATAAAGTTGATGCCGTCCCTTATTGTAAGACCCTATACATGCATTTTGCGTCTTATGGCTACTATGTGGTGGTCTCTTCAGCACAATCCTTCATGCCAAAACGATAAATCTTCTCGGAATTATGCATTTTCCTTTTAAGTGGTTTAGGGTATAATAAAAGAAGGATAAGATGCCAACGACTTAATCTTGGAAATAAGTGCGGTGTCTCAAGAGACACCAGACCTGTAATAATTTACCTTAAGTATATCTATCGCTGAAACTATATAAGCGATTATGATTGCATGACATAAAAACCAACACAATACAACCGAGATGATGGATATCTTATTGCGACAGCCGTTCATCATTCTTAATAATATCCGCAGCGCCCATTACATTACAGGTTGTATGCAATATTATTTTGTGCTGAAGGCTAACAATTGATGAATTAATAGATTTAAGAAAAGTTGTTGCCCAAACAATGATCATGCTTTTGTAGCCGCCATAACCGATAATCTAAACCAATACAATATCATTGATAAGGGGGTGCCATTGCCCACAATAGATGCCCTTTAGAAGAAATCTTTAGTCTTGAGTGTGTTTTGGTGTTTGAATATCCTTCTATCATAGGAGCCATCTGTAACTTAGCCTTTTTCCTAATATGTTGCGTTTTTTTATTGTTTTGTTTCCAAACTTGTGGTCAATTCTAATTTACCACTACCCAAATTTATTTATTTATTTATGACTTTTAAAATTCTTAATGGTTTTACGAAAAAAAATGTATATCCAAATATATATCTTCAGAACTCTTTAGGTTTAACTAAATTATGGTCGTAATATTATATATTTCATACCTGGGATGAGGTAGGTATAAGCTAATAATTTTTTTACTTTATAGAAATATTGTTGACACCATTTTTCCCTTTTAATTGTAGGATAGCTGAATAACTCAGAGCCAATGCCAATGCCAAAGTATATTGATTTCCTAATTTAGGAAGGTAATGTAAAAGGCATCAAAAATCAATAACCCATATCCAGTGATTACCAATTACCAAAGTAATATTTAATGAACCAAAACCAAGATGTATGAGTTTAGGTATTTACAATAGATTATGTGTGGTCAATCAATACCTAGCTTTATTTCTTTTTCTCCTCTCTACCTTGGCATACTTTTTACTTTGAGTCCTTTTAGCGCTATAAGCGTGAGTTCTTTTCGCTTTATTATTCATAAAAAAAAATACAAACCTATTATTTATATACTAATGGTTGACTGTTGTCTGATATTGTTTTGATATACCCAAAAGAAAGGTTTTTACAAGGTTTATAGGATCGCATGTGAATTTATTTATTTGTGATATTATTAATCATTGCTTTGTTATCATTTATTTTATTTTCTTCCTGTGGTATAAACACTATTAATTATTCGTTAGCGTCACAATCAGCCTCATCAAAACCATCTGTAAGCACTACGGGTGGCTATATTGATGAATTAAGATTCATACGTTACTCTAATCCAAATATTGCTTATCAAGAAACAGGGAATGGTAACCTTGATACATATCTGTTTCAGATTCCTTTGCAGTTGGTAGAGGAAGCCAAAAAGAATCCAAATCTAAAAATTTATGAAAAGGAAGGCCTATCATATGGTTTTTTGCTAAACCCTTCTAACAATAACCAGACTTTTAACCCATTTTCTATCAAAGAGATAAGGTTTGCTCTAAATTTTCTAATCGACAGAAACTTTATGGTAAATGATGTTTTAAAAGGCTTTGGATATCCTATTGTGGAACCATATGGTCAGTTTTCACCAGAGTACCAAAACATTGTTGATGTTGTTGAACCTTTGAAAATTAAATATAATCCAGAGCTTGCTTCGACAATGATTTCTGAGTCGATGAAAAAAGCAGGAGCTGTGTTAAATACTAATGGGAAATGGACTGCTAATGAAAAACCAGTTACTATTAAAATCTTAATCAGAAATGACGATACTATAAAAAAAACATTTGGTGACGTTGTTGCAGCAGAACTAGAAAAAATCGGTTTTACCGTAATAAAGGAATATGGGGACTTGCTGAAGGCAAACCAGATCATTTATGGATCAGATCCGATCGATATCACTTGGAATATGTATACGGAATCTTTTATTAACAGTGCTTTTTTACGATATAATCCTAACACAGTTGGCCAAATGTATGCGCCATGGGTTGGATACATGCCGGGATCTCAAAACCCTGCGTTTTGGCAATATTCCAATGCCACAATCGACAGTTTGACACAAAAATTGGCATTCAATAACTATACATCAAAAGAAGAAAGAGACGATTTGTTAAAAAAGGCCGAATCAATGGGTATCCAGGAATCAGTCAGACTATTTTTTGCAAGATCAAATGATCCATACATTGCATCAAATAAGATTAATGGCCTCATAAATGATTATTCTAGTGGAATTGCCAACAAAATGTCGTTTATGAATGCTCAAAAAGAAGGTTCTACCAATAACACACTTAACATTGGTATGAATCAAATTTATCAAGGGGCATGGAACAATGTGGATGGGTGCAAGGATTTCTACTGCAGGCAAATCTATTCCATGGTTTCTGATACTCCTATACTTTCAAACCCGTACACCGGCGATCCGATGCCGTTTAGAAACAATTGGACCAACCTTGTCTCATCGGGTCCATTTAACGAAACTAAAGTGCCTAATGATGCAATAGTTTGGAACCCTTTCAATCAGACATGGGATTCAAATGATGGCAATAACGATACTGCATTAATGAGGATAACAATGGAACCATTGTTTTCAAAGTGGCATAATGGGGCTCCAATGGATAAATATGATTTACTATACTCCTATTACTTTCCATTTGAATGGTCGGTAGACACAAAAAACAATGATCGTACTTTTGATGCCGAGTTTTCCTCTGTAACACTCCCGACTTTGCCGTTAATCAAGGGCGTAAAGTTCAATGAACACAACAACACCTTTGACTCGTATATCGATATGTGGCATTATGATAAAACCCAACTACCCCAATATGGAAACATGTGGACGTTTGAGCCATGGGAAATAACAGCTGCAACCGAACGCCTAGTATCAAACGGTAAATTATCTTATTCAAGATCTGATGCTAATATCAAACAAAATGAGCAGTTATCCGTAGTTCTCTCTTCTCATTCTGAATTGATAAAGCAGGAATTGGAAAAAATGAAACTAGAGAAGTTCATCCCAAGTCCACTTCAGGGATTAGTTTCCTTAGAC
>JBKJYK010000028.1:0-7536 GCA_046715515.1 Candidatus Nitrosocosmicus sp. | reverse complement strand
GTACCTGCAGTCCCTTGACAACGTTGACCCAGCCAAGATTGCGTCCCTAGGGTGGTGTTTTGGGGGACAGCAATCATTGCAGTTGGCCATCAACAGCAGGGACAACCCCCTTGCGGCAACCGTAATCTACTATGGGAGGCTGACCAACGACACCCAGGCGCTTTCAGGCATCACATGGCCTGTGCTCGGGATATTTGGAGGCAAGGACCAGTCGATTTCCGTTGACTCTGTTACGCAGTTTCAAAAGGCATTAAACGAGACGGGGGTCACAAACGAGATCTATGTCTATCCCAATGTAGGACACGCCTTTGCGAATCCATCCAACGACAACTATGCCCCCAAAGAGACAGCTGACGCATGGAACAAGACACTGGACTTTTTGGGCAGGCATCTGAAAACATGATGTTGACGGACGGAGGGGAAAACTTTAATGCGGGATCTCCAAAAACATTCCTCCTTTTTCTTTTTTAAACCTAAAAGCTTTAGTAAGACCTTCTGAAAATCTAATTATAACCTTTAAAAGTCCATTTTGGTAATTTTCAGAAATATCGATGTTGGTTAAATAATCATAAGATTCAGTTATTAACTCTATCAAAAACATTTGTAACCTTTTTCTCAATGTTGCTAATTCCCGTAATTAGTTTAGCAGGCAATACTGTTTCCTTCTGCTGTCATTTGTAAGGTGATTTTTGGAATCTCATATAAATAACGGGCCGAATAATTTTTTCCGCTGCACTCTCAATGCCAAAAAAGGACCCATTATTTTGATATTTATTTATTGTGTAGTTATTTTGATTATGTTGAGGGATAATATTTTTTTATGTTCTCGCTAAAGGAAATTGGTACAATGATAAATAGGTGTATGGGGAAAGAAAAAAACAAAACAGAATATCCAAAAAGATACAAATACAGTTTCCATTATTTAGCCAAAACGGTCAAACACAAATGTGGTGCATAAAGTTCAAGATTTAGCTAAAACACGATGTAATTGCATATGGTAACAGATTTAAAAAAGTAAAAGAGTGCTATATTAAATTTTTACCAATGTTCTGTGAGGGGTATAAAAAACACACTGCTTATGAGAACTATGCCCCCGATCATTCCTATTGCCCATATGTTTGATTTTAGCAGATTTTTTACGTCCATACAATATCTTCGTTAAGGAACTATAACAAGGGTTGTCAGCATTATGTATTATTTATACCATCTTTTATCATCAATAGCATAATGTGTTAATTTATTGATTAGTTATGATTAATCAACAAACTGTTGTGGAATAGCATAATGACAACACAAGATGTATATTTGATTTAAATCTATTTTTTTATATATCGACATATACATTTGTCTTTTTTTTATGGAATATTGTTTTATGAAAATTATAAAACGTGATAACTAATTTTTTAGATATTATGTTCTTGCGTTATGTGATATATCTGTTTATATTGAGTTTTGAATTTATGCAAATTATACCTCAGTTAGTTTCCGCTCATCAAAAGGCTTTGAATTGTACCAGCAATACCTAAAGAAATCAACGCACCATTCATGGAATAAACCATCGTTATTTGATTTAATGTCATTGTTTGAAAACATATAATTCATATCCGCCTCACCCTTTAGTGTAGGGAACATTACAGTGGCTTGCTTTTCGTTTAAAACTACCGCTACTTCTATTTTGTCAATCATCTTTCTCTCTACAATACCTTGCTTTAATAAATCAGCATATCCAGAACTTTTTTGAAGGTCGCTTCGTATCTTTGGTACTATTGCATTTTTTGGAAGGATGTAATTAAACTTGACCCCCTCATTTTTGACTTTAGGTATAACTGATTGAATTAATTCTAATGGGATCTGTGGAAGAATTCCATATATATACTCGCTTGATTCGTCATAGAGTCTTTTCCATGACTCTATGATGGATACAATCCCTGAAATAAGCTTGCCCCCATTTAGTGCTCCAATACGCTGGACAAATTTCATCGGTATGTCCCCTATTTTATGATCAGAAAAATAATTCTTGTTACTTGAGAGAAAATCAAATATTGAAAGTTGTTTTATTATTGCGTTTCCAAAAGTGGTCAGGAAAAAAACACCCTCTGAATTTTTTTCAATTAATCCGGCATCTGCTAACCTGTTTGTATTTCTGTGAACTTCTTGAATTGTTAAATTGAGGCTTTTTGCAAGTGCTGAAAGCTTGAGCCTTCGATAAGAGATCATGAAAATTATTGATAATCTCTGTGAGCTTGCTAATTCCAAGAAAATCACCTCCATGTTAGAAAAATGAGTATCTGCATGTTTGGAATCATTGTTGTTGTTTTCCGGAAAATTCATAGCTTCAGTTGTGGTATGTTGTTTTAGCTATTTTTTATTTTCCAAATAGTATCTTTCTGTCTTGGATAGATATACCCTAAATTCCATAATAACTTAGAAACAGTAGAACATCTTCTAGGGAGAGTATTCATGTTTGAATATGGCCTTTTTATTCTTTATTCTGGTATTGAATCTTGTTATAGGCGAGTATATAGCATCTTAAATCAATTGGTGTGGAAAATTATTATTATTATTATTATTAATATTGTTGGTCTTTGATATGTCCTGGGTCGTTTGCAGGTGATATATTACTGTAATCCATTGCATACAAATACAGCGACCATGAGTCAAGTTCCTGATTATTGTTGTTTTGGGTTTCTGCCACTTTTTTCACACACCATATTTTAGCAGAACCCGTTTAAAAGAGCCATTATCGTAACGGGCCAGATAATTTCGCTGTGTTCTCACTACTAAATAAGGATTCGTTTACCTTGCAGGCAGGATAGTTAAACTTTTGGACCTTTTATCTTTATGTATGGTGTTCATACAGCTCTCTTTCACAAGTGTTTGATTTCCTGATTGGGGGTTGTAAAATAATGGTAACGTATTGCCAATTTTAAATTATTCGTTGTTGAATCCATTAGAGAATAACTGTTGATTATGACCGTTTTACTGATTTTGAAATATATTATGCTCATTTTTAAACAGTAAATTGACAATAATATAAGAAATTTTTTGTAATCAAAATTGATATCGGTAAACTATTGAGAATATATACGTTTGAAAATAAACACTGTAATGACGTATCAAAAATAAACAATATGATTAAAAGTGTATGGCATTATTGTTGTTGTTGTGGTGGTGGTGGTGGTGGTTTTGTTGATTCCCTGTCATTTTCATCTATTATGGATTGTACTGTCCCAAATACTGGAAACCCATTAAAATGGTCTTCGGTTTTTGATGGAACCATATTAATAGTTATTATATTGCCGTTAACCAGTGCCATGTGAATTGGTACGTCTTTCCATTCTATATTGCCATTTGTAGTTATATCCGCGTTGCCTATGAACATGGTGTGGTTTCCTTCTAACACAACTCTTTCATTTTCGTAAGACATCATCATATCCGATGCATTGTTCATTCTGTCTGTAATTCTCATACCCGATACATTATTTAACTTCTCAATAGAATGATGATGGGCTGCTGTTCCGTCTATCTTGGTCATTGTTATATCAGTGACCAGGTTTGTTAAATTTCCATTCACAACGTTAAACTCCCAATCACCACCTAATACCCAAACATCAGAGCTACTGGAGTTTGCCCTACCTGCTATTGTATCTGAAACTAAACTTGATATTTGACCTTCAGCACGAAATGAATCTATTTGATTTCCAGATGTGACATTGGTATTATTGGCAGTAGTGGTTGAGTTTTGTTGTTGTGCTTGTGCTGTTTGTGGAATGTCATAATTGTTTATCATTATTAATGATATTGTGATTATTGAAGCGGCTAGTCCAATTAATCCATATCTGTGCACAGATATTCTAAATTGAGCCATTGTTTGATCTGTATACAATTGAATAATCGATTATATCAGTTTATAATTTTTATTATTATGAATTGAATATTTGGAATTAATCCAGCAAGGGATACCGTGACCGTGATTATGGTGTAAGGCTTTATTTTCAATAAATCTAATATGCTAAAAAACTGTATTTGAATTTGCAAATTATCTGAAAGTAATCCAGTTAACAGATCCTATTATTTAATGATACATGTGCTATACGTGACAAAAGTGAATAATATTATTTGATGTCATTTGTGTAAAAGACACAGGTACTGGGCTTGCCACTGAAACATTGCCAAGGATATTCGCAAAGTTTATCTGCAAATCCTTTCAGGGACGGATCAGGTTCTTTAATTTCAAAGAAAATTTGTAGGATGGTGTTGGCTGAAAACAACAATAACGTAAAAGGCGACAAATTTTCCTTTAATTTGCCTTTCGAGAATTCAGCCTAGTTCAACATATTCCTCAATAAGCAGACAACAACCCAAACTCCCTACAAGACATTCATGGCCGTAAAATTCCTCTTGGTCATGCGCAAAACTGAAGTTTTAACAGATACAGCTTTTTGTTAAAACAAGGGTAAAAGTTCGAATATCAATCGCGTAACTGACATCAAGGAAACATGGAATATAACTATTGAACCGTAACCCGTGCCACGTGGATAAGAAGGATAATAATATGCAATTGTTATTGTTATAATGTTATAAATCTGCCAAATGGATATTATAGTTAATTGTTATAATTTTGTATTATTTATAATATTTTGATTGTTTATACTTTTTTTGCATTATTTTTTGTATAAGAACATTACCATTATTATAAAATTATAATGCAATAATTAATATTGAATTTTGATTATATTATAAATTGTATATTTTATGTCACATAAAATACACAGAATAATTGACAAGATAAAATTAACAGAAAAACACCATTATCTGGCTTTGTTGCCTTCTTTGATGGTTTTTGTGCTTCTCTCCATAAATACAATCCAATCAATAACCAATACAGACATTATTAAAAACAATATTGCAATTGCACAACAAACCAATCAAACAACAGCAACATCAACTGCTGCGGGGTTTGATTCAGAGAAAAACACTACCACCAACGAAGGGAAAAATTCTTCGTTAACATCTCCATCCGTATCTTCAATACCCAACGCAACCACAGGTGAGGAAAATCATGCATTGTCATCATATAGAGAGGCATTTGTCCCAAATAGACAAATAACACTTGTTACAGAAGACGCTGAAATTGACATTGCCCCAGGAAAAAGAGTCAAGGCATGGACGTTTAACGGAACAGTACCAGGACCAACCATAAGACTGGCAGAGAATGAAAACGTAACTATAAAATACATAAACAAATCCCCAATACCGCATACAATACATTTCCACGGCAATCATGATGACCTAAATGATGGTGTGGTTCCCCAGGTAATGCCAAACCAGACTTACCTCTACAACATAACGGGAGAACCTGCCGGTGCGCTGATGTACCATTGCCATGCCCCTCCTACATCTTTACACATAAGGATGGGCATGTATGGTGCACTAATAGTGGACCCAAAGGACAAACCATTACCGCCTGCCAAAGAGTTTGTTATGGTGATGGGCGAATACAGTCTTAAAGATCAACTGGGACTCGAAGCGGATTATTACATCATAAATGGATATGCTGACCAATACATGCACAACCCACTCCAAATTAACCATGGGGACCTAATGCGATTGTACGTAGTTAATCTCGGTACTTCGATACCAGTTTCCTTCCATCTCCATAGCACAACATTCTTTGCATACCCATCAGGTTTATGGGACAATGATCCCATTTACGCTCAGACTGTCTCTGTAGCGCCAGGTGACGCATCGATAATTGAGGCCAAATGGAAATACCCTGGAACGTTTTTGTTCCATAGCCACGGCCTCCAAGAGGAGAAGGGAAACATGGGTCAGATAAACATAGTAAATGGAGGCGTGAAATCAGAATCAAAAACAGCAGGAGGAGGAGTAAATGCAGATGGTGAGAGTTCTACCGTATCATCTAATTCTCAAACAACAAACGGCAGCAGCAGAAGCAGCTATCTGCCATTAACCAAAAGTGTGTCCATGTTTGATTGGCAGTATGAACTACAAAAGAAACTGCAAAAGCCACAAATAATCAATTATTCTCAGGGAGATGGCGCAGAGGGGAATAATACCACAGGTAAGGAAAGAAATAACAATGAAACTTCAGAAACAAAACATATGCAAAAACAAGGAGAAAGCCTGTCTCTATCCGCCGACAAAAACATGTTAACAAACATTACGGATACAAACAACACCGATGTAACATTGATGAACAGTGCCGTGAACCAGCAATGGAAAGGGGAAAACAAGAATGGCGAACCAATTTCAATTGTTCCAGGTTCATCTAGTCCAAGCAGCAAAATCTTTTATGAGCCAACTGACGCAGAGGTGAAATTGGGAACAGAAGTTACCTGGATTAATAACGATGAAAACATGCCCCATACAGTAACATCGGGAAGTTCAGGTACTGGTCCCAGTGGGGTGTTTGATTCGGGAATAATGACTGGCGATGGCAGCAGCTCCTTTAAGCACACATTTGACAAAAAGGGGGAGTTCCAATATTATTGCACATTGCACCCATGGATGGTAGCAAAAGTAACTGTGGCATAACCAACAGTAATAATGAAAATTCCATATTTGTGATTTTTTTTATCACCTTTTATTTATTATTAAGTCTTATCGTCTAATGCACTTCCACATAAAGGAATACCATTCATCGATCACGCTGATAAAGAAAACAGGGCCATTAGAATCAATAAAGATTGTCGTGGACTCTGATATTTCTTCGGGTTCCAAGAATCCCTTAATTGATGATTCATTGTTTTCATTGGTTCTATTAAAAACGATGGCAGTTTACACTAGTAACGGCAATTGATCTAAAATTGAAAGTTTATAACCCATATTGATAAAGAACCTAAATACTTGATTATACTATTCAGTAATTACATTAACACCATGGAAATAACAACAGTGGTAAGAATAGATAAGGAGGTTGTTTAGACTTATGGATTCAATAGTTGAATACGACCCTGAGGATAATATTCTATATGTTAAACTAACAGACCAGAAAATAGTAAGTACCATTCCTCTTGGAGGTTCAGTGTTTATTGATATTAGTGACAACAACAAGCCTGTAGGTATTAAATACGTAGTGACTGACAGAAATCCAGAAATGATAAAGGCTTTGCAATCCCTATTTCTGTCATAGCATGCGGACTTGTACATTTTATCTTTATATAAAATAAAACTGTAATGCACTACGGCCATAAAATGATACCACTGCTATTAAAAAAATAGGAATGTGTTAAGCGAATGGACTGCAACCACATTCTTGTTTTAAGTAACAACGATGATCATCTGGGCCAGATGCCACTAACTCCTAATGGTGTTTTGAGGCATTGAGACTTGGGAGGCAAATAGATACATCCAATAAATATGATCCTTAAATAGTTTTATCATTATAATATTATGATATGGATAGTTATAATGATGATGAAAGAGAGCTAAACAGAAAAACACAGAATGCGGCAGACGACACTAAAGGCGGTTTAGATGAAATGGGGGATAAGATAAAAGCAGGTGCCAAAG
>JBKJYK010000027.1:0-4394 GCA_046715515.1 Candidatus Nitrosocosmicus sp. | reverse complement strand
GGAACTAATGTCTATTTATGATAAACATAGATATCATTATACTGAAACCGCAGGTATATTAGATCTCCGAAAAAAATTGTCCCTATATCTAACCCAAATAAGCGAAACCAAAGAAAATAAAATAAATCCACAAAATATAGTAACAACAGTTGGTGGTAGATTTGCAATTTTTTGTACTTTTTGTTCATTACTTCATCCAGGTGATGAAGTTATTATTATTGAACCCGCATGGCCTGCGTACAAGGATTGTGCTAATTATCTGGGTGTTAAAACAAAAATAATAGGAACAAAATTGGAACAAAATTGGGATCCGGATATTTCTGCAATCGAGAATTCAATAAATGTTAATACTAAAATTATTTGTTTGAATTACCCTAATAATCCTACAGGAAAAATTTTAGACGAAAAAAAACTACAATCCATTGTTAAAATTGCAGAAAAAAACAATCTTTATATTTTAAGTGACGAGGTTTACTGTAATTTTGTTTTTAGGAAATTTACCAGCATATTGAAAATTCCATTTGAAAACTCAATAATGATAGGATCATTTTCAAAAACTTATTCTATGACCGGATTTAGAGTGGGATTTGCTTATTCAGCGAATAAAAAACTTGTTGATAAGTTAATAAAAATTCAATCCCTGACTTTAACTTCTGTTTCTGAACCGATGCAGTTTTGTGCTTTGGCTGCATTATCTTATAATCCTTCAGAATACGCCCAAACTATGAGTAGGAGAATTAATTTTGTTTGTTCTGAGTTAAAGAAAATGCCTTTTGACTTTTTCCATCCAGACGGAGCAATGTATGTATATGCAAAAATCAATGATGAATTGGCCATTGATGACTTAACTCTGATTGAAAAATTATTGAGAAAAGGTGTGGCCGTAGCACCAGGAAGTGGATTTGGGGACAATTATATGAAATACATAAGAATCTCTACATGTATTGATGAAAACAGGTTGAAAACAGGCTTAGATATAATCAATCAAACAGTAACATCATTATAGTTTTAATATCATCAAATTTGTGACCGATAGAAAATTGAGAAAAATTTTAATAATAGGGGCAGCAGGAAAAATGGGAAAATGGTTCTTTGAGTATTTTATGAATATGAAAAAAAATTTTAATCGTAAATCTCATACCTCCGATTTTTCAATTGATAAGATTTTTCTTTACGACATAAAAAAAATTGATTATACATCACTTTTCAACGATAAAGATATTGTTATTACCAACAATATATACGAATCAGTTAAAATATCCGATATAATTGTATTCTGTATTCCAGTCAACGAAATAATAAAAATAATTTCTTGCAAAACCATTTTGTTTAAACAGGGCACAATAATTATAGAGATTTCATCAATCAAATCTAACATCCATAAAGTTCTTTCAAACATTTCAATAAAGTTCAATGTTACAACATTGTGCATTCATCCAATGTTTGGACCTGGTGCATCTATTTTTGCAATAAATAAAATTATTTTTATTCCTGTGAATATAAACAAAAGTAAAAATGAAGAAAATTTAATAAATAGTCTTTTTCCTTCATTTGAGAAAATCACAATCAAAAGCCCTGAAAAGCATGATTTAGCTATTTCAATTATTATTAGTTTGATTTATTTCATTAATTTGGTATTTTCAAAATTTATAGTAGAAATATCTAATTCAAGAGAATTTCAATTCGAAGAAAGTCCAATACATTTTTTAAAAAAAGTATCCGGAAATACATTTAAAATTCAATCTTTATTAAGCGAAAGTATTCTAACAGATGATATATCTCTTTTCTTGACCTTGTTTTTAGATAATGATAAAACTGTAACAACGATTAGTAAATACGGCCAACTGTTCAGTAACTTATTAGACAAAATTGAAAAAAAGGACAATGTATCTATAAAGGAATATGTACTATCAGTTAGGAACACCATCAATAAAGATGTTGATATAAATCATTCGTATTCCTTATTGTACAAATTTTTGAATTCATAAACCCATAAAGAACATTGAACACAATATAATATATAATCCAGTTTTTACTTTAAAAACATGGTTGCAAAAAGATGGTTAGACAATGAAGTTTCGCTAGATCCTATCAAAGACTCAACAATTGCAGTTCTGGGATATGGTATTCAAGGTTCTGCTCAAGCGTGTAATATGAAGGATTCCGGAATTAATGTTGTTGTAGGTTTAAGGCCGGGTGGAAAAAGTTGGTTAAAGGCTGAAAAGGATGGTCACAAAGTTATGTCAGTCGCAGAATCCGTAAAACAATCTGATATAATTCATATTCTTATACCCGATATGGAACAAGAAAATACATTTAAAAATGAAATTGGCCCTTACTTATCCACGGACAAAGCGATAAGTTTCTCCCATGGCGCAGCAATCCATTGGAAATGGATTGTATCTCCTGAGAATGTTGATATAATTATGGTTGCTCCAAAAGGTCCAGGCCAAAGGGTTAGGGAGTTGTACCTTGATGGATTTGGAACTCCCTCCCTTGTAGCAGTTCACCAAGACTATACAAAAAAAGCATGGGATAGGGTTCTTGCTTTAGCAAAATCTATTGGTAGTACAAGGCCGGGTGTATTACAAACCAGTTTTAGAGAAGAAGTTGAGACAGATTGGTTTGGAGAACAAGTTGACCTTTGTGGCGGAGTGCACAATATGATTGTAAAATCTTTTGAAACTCTTGTTGAGGCAGGGTATCAGCCAGAGATAGCGTATTTTGAATGCTTACATGAATTAAAGCTGATTGTTGATCTGATACAAAAATATGGTATCACAGGAATGTACAATCGCGTCAGTGAAACCGCAAGATTTGGTGGTCTTACTAGAGGCAAACGGACAATAGATCAAAATTCCAAAAACAATATGAAACAAATTCTCGATGAAATACAATCAGGCCAGTTTGCAAAAGAATGGGTTGAAAGTTATAGAAAAGATAGGAAAACAGCATTTGCTAAAATGTTAGATGAATTAGAAAACCATGAAGTGGAAAAAGTCGGCAAAATCTTAAGAAAAATGATGTGGCCTAATGAGGACATAAATTAAGGCTATGATGGTCACTTTTTCTTTACATTGTTTTGTATATGATCTATAATATCTTTAAGTGACGTTCCAGGCCCAAAATTACCGGTTATTCCCTCTTTTTCTAATAACTTTTTATCCGATTCAGGGATTACTCCGCCACCAACCAATAAAACATCGTCAATATTTTTTTCTTTGAATAACCTTGATACCTTGGGAAATAACGTAAGATGAGCTCCATTTAATAAACTCATCGCTACCACATCAACATCCTCCTCTATAGATGTTTTGACTATCTGTTCAGGTGTGCAAAACAAGCCGGAGTAAATGACTTCCATCCCTGCGTCTCTCAAAGCTCTACATATTACAAGTGCACCTCTGTCATGTCCATCTAAACCCAACTTTGTTACTAATACCCTTATTTTTTTACCAGTTGTATCGAATTCTTGCTGGTACGTTATAGCTGAAGACATATAATTAAATAGTAATAATGCATTGGGTTTAAAAAATTTTATATCAAATAAAATTAATATCGAGTATTCATTTATCTAAATAACAAACAGAGTAATTTTTTTGCTGGTATGTTCATATAAAATAAAAGTTATTTTATCTGGTTTTATATTGTTTGTGATTATTTTCTTTCACCTATCATGTATTTGAGGTATAAAAACAATTCAATTATGATTAATCCCTTATGATATGATAGATTAAAAACTGAAAACATAATGGATATGAATTACAAGAAGCGCAATCCTTAATATTAATAGGTCCCTATTCTAAAATCAATATAAATTCATGAATAGACATAGTGATTTTCATTACCGACAAGTTATTCAAGATCAAAATCAAGATGTTCTCCATAAACTTTCTGAGAACAGATATCCGGAAGAAATAGAAATAACAAAATTCATAGAAACAACCAATACAACTGATCTATTAAAAATTTCAAGTTCCTTAAGAAATAAAAACAATTTAAGAATTATTACTTACTCTAGAAAAGTATTCATTAACCTGATTAACCTATGTAAAGATAGCTGTTCATATTGTACTTATAAAAAAGAGCCTACCGATAACAATTCGGTTATGTTAAAACCATCTCAAGTTCTATCTATCGCTGAAGCCGGTAAGAAATTAAGATGTACAGAAGCCTTGATTGTTACAGGCGAACGTCCGGAATTAAAATACAGGGAAGCAAGAGACTGGCTAAATAAATTAAACTACAAAACATTGGTAGAATTAATTGCAGATGTTAGTGAAAAAATTCTAAAAAAAACCGGGTTATTACCCCATACTAATGCGGGAAGCTTAACAAAAAAAGAAATGTCGATGTTAAAATCAACAAATGTTAGTCTTGGTATGATGCTTGAA
>JBKJYK010000026.1:0-6972 GCA_046715515.1 Candidatus Nitrosocosmicus sp. | reverse complement strand
CCCTGATCCACGGGTTTCTTCTATAATTGCCCATTATATGATCTGGAGCCCGTTGCGATTCCAGGCTTCGCTACGACCCCACCTTCAATATTGTTTTTTTGAATGTAAGTATAAATTTTTCTAATTCACCGGAATTATTTTTTACATTTTGATATTTTTTAATTTTCCAAAAGAGATATATGGTTTACAATCCATATTATAATAACATTGGTAAATTCTGTCGATTCTGACATTCTTTCATCTACAAAAAAAAAACACTTGAATCCCATTGAAAATTGGGGATTGGTGGAAGAATCAGAATATTTCGCTAATAAGGTAAAACTTTATCGCCAAGATAAATTAAATGCTGATGAATTTAGGCGCTTTAGACTTCAAAATGGTGCCTATGGTTCTCGATTGAATAGTGAATTTAGTATGATACGAATAAAGGTTCCTGGAGGTGATATTAGTCCAGAACAAATGGAGAAAATCGCAAACCTGTCTGAAACGTTTTCTATTGGTTCTGCCCATGTGTCCACCAGGCAAAATATACAATTACATTGGGTGCAATTGGAAGATGTTAGTGAAGTAGTCAGAGGCCTAGCTGAGGGGGGTTTAACTTCAAGGGAAGCTTGTGGGAATACTATTAGAAATGTTATGTGTAGCCATTTTGCAGGAGTATGCTCTAATGAACCTTTTGATGTTACTGTGCATGCAAAAGCTATTGCAAAATTCTTTTTAAGAAATCCTATGTGTCAAAATTTGCCAAGGAAATTTAAATTTAATTTCGCATGCTGCTCCGAACATGGTTTTGTAAGAATTGCAGACGTAGGACTAGTTCCTGCTATTCGTGACGGCATTCGTGGCTTTAGAATATACCTTGGAGGCGGGCTAGGAGCTGCTTCATTCATAGGACATCTCTTAGAAGAGTTTACACCCGAATCCCGACTATTGTCCACATCAATGTCTACCATTAGACTTTATGATAGATTGGGTAATCGTGAAAACCTCGCAAGAAATAGAATGCGTTATTTAGTCAATGAAATGGGGTGGGAAAAATTCCAAGCATTGTTATTGAAAGAACGTGTAATAGTGGAAGCAACAATGTCAATACCTACAAAAAATACCTTTGATGGTATTTTGAATATTGATACCAATGCAAATTCTATTTCAACCATATCCAGCAAAAGAAAGCTTCCCTTGATAAATTCTGATAATGCACAAACTCCATATAATAGATGGTTAAACACCAATGTGGTTGCCCAGAAACAACCCGGATACTTTGGCGTTTACATAACATTGGGCGCTGGTGACATTACATCAAATCAGCTTCGTGTTTTGGCGGAATGTGTTAGAGAATTTTCTTTAGAGCAAAAGGCCAGAACTACTCCACAACAAAACTTTTTCATCAGATACATCAAATCTGATTCAATTCCCAAAGTTTTCGCGAAATTGTCCAGTATTGGTCTCGGTAATCCTGGTGCTAATACGATTGCTTCTGCAGTGGGTTGTTCTGGAACAACATCCTGCAATCTTGCTATAACTAATTCTCACAGGCTTGCTAAGGAGATTCAAAGTAAATTCTTGGAATTAAATTTTGACACGGATCCTGATTTTCGTACTTCTACAATCAAAATCAGTGGATGCCCTAATTCCTGTGGTCAACATGAAGTAGCAACCATTGGATTTTATGGTGGAGCTAGTAGAATTGCAAATTCCATGGCTCCTATATACACAATGCTTTTTGCTGGTAGCACAGGGGAAACTGGTGAATTGGGAAAGACTGTCATGCGTGTTCCAGCCAAGCGGGTTATTGATGTAGTTCTTAAAATAATTGAATGTTATAGAGGCGAAAAAAACGGTAATGAGAGTTTGCATGATTGGGTATGCAAAATTTCAACAGGCCATGGCAATGGTAAAGTAAAGACTATAGATGATCTTAAGAAAACCCTTGTTCCTATTACCGAACTACCTTCTTTTGCTGAAAGTCCTGACTCGTATAAAGATTATGGCGCCGATTCAAACTTTGTCGCAAAAACTGCAAGGGGAGAATGCGCTGCTTGAGTGATCTAACCCAGACAAAAAACAAAAATGATATTAAATCTGACAATAAGTTAAAAAAAAATATCATTAAAAAAGAAAAAAAGATGATGTCACCATCTACATTGGATTTAGTGTGCGATGTTGATACATTAAGAACTTTAATAAAAAAAAATAAAGTTAGAGTTGTAGATGTTAGAAAAAAAGACGAATATCTAAAAAGCCATATACCTAGCTCAGTTCCTTTACCTTTATCTGACTTGTTATCTGACGATTCTCCAGAATCCGTAATCAAGATTATGAACAATCTGGGAATAGCTGACAATACTCCCGTGGTTGTATATGATGATACTTTTGGAGCGCTAGCTTCAAGAGTCGCATGGTCTTTTAAATTCATTGGACACACAAATGTCTCTCTTTTGGAAGTTACTTATAGTGGCTGGAAAAATATGGGCCTGGAAATAGAAAAAAAATCTAATAAATTCCCTAAATCCTCTCACTCTATCAATATTGATTATTCTATTTATGCGGATGCTGAATATGTGGAAAATGCTCGCAATGATAAAAATAAAGTCATAATTGATTCCCGTGAAAGATTAAATTTTCTAACAGAGCACATACCAAATTCAAAAAATATCCCATATACAATGATACGCTCAGAAGACGCCATATTAAGAAATCCATCCGAACTTAAACGATTTATAGAGAATAGGGGAATTGACTCTAATAGTGAAATTATAACTTATTGCGGAAGTGTGGGAACCTTATCTGGATTGGTTTTTTTTGCTCTAAAAACAGCTGGAATTTCAAATGTAAAACTTTACCCCAAATCTTTTAAGGAATGGAAATCTTTGGGAAAACCTAAAATAGAATTTAAAGATGCAACATATTGGGACCTTTCAGCAGAATAGTTTTTTATACCGAGATATTTTTTCTTTTTAGTTTTCAAACCAGTTGATGATTTCCTCTGTGTTTTGATTCCTTATCGTTATTTTTATTGGCCCTAATGGTGATTCATCTTCGTCCTCAATTAGTGCAACGACTTTGGAAAAGGCTGCTTGCTTATTCAATAAGAACCAAGTCGTGTTTATGTTTTGGTTGCTAAACAAAATTTTTTTTAACACTGATAAAGTAGACTTTGATCTTATTTGTTCTTTTATTTTTTTAAATACCTCCAATTTTTCGGTAGATGTGTACAATTTATTGTCTTTTAGTATGAGGGTGGAATCTGGAAAAACGTTTTTTATTGCAAAAATCACTTTTTCTATTTCTTCCGAAGGATTGACGTACGCTTGAATTATTATTTCCAGATCTTTGTTATTATAGTTGTTTTCTTTTTTCATGGTCATGTTTTATATGGTAATAATTCCTTTTTCCTCAAAATTTCTAAATTCTGCAATCCATTTTGCGATAACTTTTTCAACATTATTTCTAAATTCTTCGATGGTGAGGTCATTATTGGATATTACTTCGTCAGCTAATGCTATTGCCTCACATATTCCTACGTCTATCTCTCTTTTGTCTCTTTGTAAAAATTTTTCATAGGTAGAGGGGGAGTCTGATCTATCCCTTAGTTTTATATGGTTATATCTTGTATTTGATGATGCATGTATAGCTAAAAGCTTTACAAAACCCAGATCTTTTAAAATTTTAAATTCTTCGTAACTTCTAATTCCATCTATCACAAAAAAATTATTGTTATCATCAAGTTTTTTTATTTTCTGCAAAATTAGTTTTGCGATTATTCCAATGCCATTTTCATATCTTAGGTTCCTCATTAGCTTACCTAAATTTTCATCGTTTAGTTCTATCTTTTTTTCAATTGCTTTTTCTCTTATAATATCGCCCATAACAATAACACGAAAGTTTTTTTCTTTGAGTAAGTTAGCAACGGTTGATTTTCCTGCCCCTGGCATTCCAGTCAGACATATTACAAGTCGTTTTAAAATTTTAATGACCTCTATTTCATAAACTATGTGACTTAATTTATTTTTTAATAAATTACTTGATATATGCTGAAATGATACTTCATCATAAAATGCGGTTGTTTGTTGCAATAGATATAAATAATATTGATGTCGAAAAATTTCAAAAATATTTTTTAAACAAATTAAAAATCGACTCACGCATTGTTAAGCCAATAAAAAAAGATAATTTGCATATAACTTTAAAATTTTTAGGAGAAAAAACAGACCTTGAAACAAAAGATATAATAACTGGTCTAACAGATATTCACTTTAACTCTTTTAAAATATTGTTTGATAAAATAGGTGTTTTTCCACATATGCGATCCCCCAGAATCATTTGGCTTGGTTTAGATGATCAAAGCAACAAAAAACTAAATGATGTTTATTTTCAGATAAACGACATATTAAAGAAATACGATAAAGGGGATAATAGCAAAAGCGAGCGTAAGAGTTCTTCTGGCAATCAAAAATTCTTTCCGCATCTTACGATTTTTCGGGTTTATAATAACCGTATGATCCCCGATTTTCTTTCTTCTCTTTCAGATAGACTTATTTCAGAAGAAGAGGTAGTAAATACAATTAGTTTGAAAAAAAGCACTATTACTTCAAATGGGTCTGTATATTCTGATTTGTTTTATATCAATGCCACTAAAAGAAATGGATATTGAAATAAATAAGTTAATTGACGAAATAGCTGATGATTACATACCTATTGATTCAGAGAAAATCCATCTGAATAACATTGCAAACAAAGTAAAAGACCTCATTACAAGTTTTGTTTCCGATAAAGATGATTATTCCTTTGTAAAAGACGTGGTTTTCGGTGGTTCTTTTGCAAAGGGAACTTGGCTTAAAAAAGAAACTGATATTGATATATTTGTAAAGTTTGATAGTCAGTTAGATATTCGGGATTTTGAGAAATATGGAAAAGAAATAGGATTAAGATCATTAAAAGGCTTTTCTCCCTATCTTCGATATGCCGATCATCCGTATGTTGAAGCATATGTTGAAACCGTTAAAGTTAATGTTGTTCCTTGCTTTGATGTTTCTTTTGGGAAATGGAAAAGCGCCGCAGATCGTTCTCCGTTTCATACAGCTTATGTTATCAATAGACTTGACAATTATAAAAAAAACCAAGTTAGATTGCTAAAAAAATTTTTTAGATCTTTGGATGTTTACGGTGCAGAAATATCTAAGAAGGGATTTAGTGGTTATGTTAGTGAAATTTTAATTATAAAATTTGGTTCCTTTTTATCAACATTGGACTATTTTTCCAATTTTACTGTAGACAAAAACATAATTGGGATCGATAATGATATTATTAATGCCGATAACTTAAAAAAATTCAACAGCTTTCTAATAATATTGGACCCAGTTGATAATAACAGAAATTTAGGTACTGCTATTTCTCCTCTATCTGCCGGAAAGTTTATTCGAGGCTCAAAGGTCTTTTTAAAAAACCCATCAAATAGTTTTTTTGTTAACCATAAAAAAATTCGTCATATTGATCCCGTATTGATAGAGTTGTTATCTTCTAGTATCTTGATCATTGAATTTAAATTTAGTTTTAGGGCACCTGATATAATCTGGGGCCAATTACAAAAAACTATAGCTTCCCTATCAAAATTCATAGAGCTAAATGGGTTTAAAATCATAAAAAATATTTGCTTTACCGATGAAGACGAACATTGTGTTTTGGCGTTTTTGATGGAATCTATAACCATTCCTAAATTATATAAACGAATAGGTCCGGATATTTTCAGACACAATGATGCTGAAAAATTTATAAAGTCAAACTCAATCTCACCAGTTAAATGGATGACCTCAGACAATAGGATAAATTGCCTTCTTTTGAGGGATTTTACTGATGTTAGAGAATATCTAAAATTTGTTTTTGCAAACAAACATAACCTAATCGGTATCCCTAATGGATTAAAACCGGATTTTTTATCTACTGTGAAAGTGTATTCTATTGATCAGCAAAAAAATATTAGTGAGCATGTAAAGAATACCCTATTTGAATTATTGTATACCGATAGTAGATTATTCTAACAGGTTTCTTGTAACATCTCCTAATCTAATAGACTTGTTATGCTATCCTAGGTTTAGTGCGCCTGATTACACAACAAAAATCAGGGATCTTTTTTCATTGAATATAAAATGTGTAATATTGGAGGGTGACACTGTTTTGTATAATAATAATATTTTGGGTAAAGGCTGTGAAGGTCTGGTCTTAAAAGTTGAAGATTTCAGAAATGAAATTATGGCCTTGAAAGTCAAAAGAACTGATTCTTGTAGATTTAGTATGAAGCCTGAATTTGATTTCTATAAACTTGCGAATATGCATTACATAGGACCTAAAGCACATTCTTGTACTGTTGATTTTTTATTGATGGAGTTTATTGATGGATTTTCTATAGAAAATTGGTTTTCAAATACAAAGTTAGATGAGTATTTGATAAAGTCGGTTGTGATTAATATATTGAATCAATGTTTCGTTTTAGATAAAATAAATCTAGATCATGGCCAATTAAATAGATTGTATAATCATATAATAATCTCTCCTGATGGCTCAAACTGCACGATTATTGATTTTGAAAGTGCAAGTACATCTAGAAAAGTTTCTAACCTGACATCTGCTTTTCAAGGTTTGTTTTTTAAGGGCACCATAGCTAAACGAATCAATGAATTTGTTGATTATGAAAACAAAAAAAACGAGTGTTTGGAATTACTAAAGGAGTACAAAAGAAACACCTCTAGAGAAAGCTTTGATTCTCTAATGTCTCTAATTTGATATTCTCTCTTTTTTGAGAAGTAGAAAGACATTAATCTATTCTTTTATAACTTCGTTTATGACATTTCCAAAGGGCTATGTACCTCCTAATAAAAAAGCGGCAGATGAGAAGGCCAAACAACTGACAGATGAGAAGGCCAAACAACTGACAGATGAGAAGGCCAAACAACTGACAGATGAGAAGGCCAAACA
>JBKJYK010000025.1:0-4152 GCA_046715515.1 Candidatus Nitrosocosmicus sp. | reverse complement strand
GTTGGACACACCAGGTCACCCGGCATCCGAAAAGAAACCTTTTATGATAAGGGAAAAGGACTGCATATTTTGTTTGGCCTGCGAAAATGTTTGTCCGCCGCAGGCAATAAAAATATTTGTGAAATAGTCTCGACTACCGTATTTTTATTTTTTCAAATATTTAAAAACCCGATATTTAATATCATCATTATACCTCATTATACTATCCCACTTTGACTCCTTCTCTGAGGTCAGTTCCATAAAAAATTTCCTTTCATCTTCTTCCATATGATCATATGCATTTTCCCCTACGATAATTTCACTTTGGGAAGCTAAAGATGTAATCTTGGAGGCTATGCTGATACTAAATCCTATTATATCGATATGAGCGTATTCAACATTTTTGCCATAGACCAAAATTATTGCGTCTCCATGCTCTATTCCGATCTTTACGGTAATAGGGGGTAAAGCATGTCTTATGAAAACAGGGTTTATGCCATTCTTTATTATGTCCAAGATATCATTTGCACAGGCAAAAGAGTTTTTTATGGCTTCTCTAGGGTTGTGTTCTGATGGAAAAAGAGCTATTACAGCATCGCCTACAAATTTTAATATATACCCACCATAGTTTATTATTGATAAGCTTATTTCTTGAGAAAAAATTTGTATAATTAACGACAATTCAGAGGATCGTAAATCACGAGACATTTTTGTCGAACCATTAATATCTACATACATTACCACAACCTGGGTTTTAGTGTTTATTTTTCTCTGCAAATATTTTTTACAATGCTTGATGCTTAAATCAATTAAAAGGCCATTATTTTTTAAACTATTTGAAACCCTAGTTTGTACTTGTTCAATTAAATTCAGATCCATTGATACATGACTATGCATGAGGTATAATTCATATATATGTCAATGATGGTTTAATTTTTTCTATCAATGCAATTATGCAACTGATAATCATTAATTTATTCAATGTAATTGAGAATACAACTGTTCAAATCAAATCAATTCAACAATTTTTTTATGGAAATTATAGAAGCAATTAAAAATGGCTTGCGAATATGGAAATTTTTTTTGCAACTGCAACGTTGATTCGAGTTCGGATTTATGGGTAAAACATAATAACTTTAGTAGAGGATGATTAGTTATTCTATTTAATTTCGTTTTTTTACTATATGACAATCTATTTCTTTTTTCAAATATCAAATAGTACAGGCAATACTATGAAATTTAATGTAGATTTTTTCAAATTTCTTATAAATTAAAAAAGATAAAGTTAACTTTGTGCCTCAGATAAACTATTTCTTTGAACAACCTGATTATTGTTATGAATTTGATAATGGAGATTTGTCTCTTGGGATAAAAGATCCAGAAAATGGAAATAATCTAACTTTTTTTGAAGTATTGACTAGTTCTAGAATTAATGATTTATTGGTTGGGAAGATTATAGGCTCGTTTAAGGTTATTGCTGTTACCAAGGCTGGGCCCAACATTTATTTACTTACTGAAGACAGACAAGTTGTTCAATTCAAATTAAAACAGAGGATCGATGTGTTATTTTTCGAATAGACTTATGATTTCATAGTATGGACTTTACCATTAACAAATAACATAAATATTTTACATGGTTCACACATATTATTGGGTTTAGAATCTGATTCACAGAATAGACAAAAATGACTTGCAACCGAAATAGTGCGACCGTTGAGAAATGCAATGTATTTTGTACTCGACGGACCTTTACAATGACATTCAATTTACTTTTCCATGGTTTTGGTGTAGATAAAATACATTATTATAAAAGAAAGAAAAAAATTCCTTTTGAAGACAGAACAATTTATGTTGTCCATTCATAATTGGGACGACTAGATGTCTCATAGCATAAAGTAACAATAAAAAAAGTGTTGCAAGTGTGGGATTTTACCCACTGAATCATCCTAAGTGTATATTAATCAAGCCGGGCCAACTTCCCCTAATAATAAAAACTATGATTTAAGCAACAATAGCCTATTCTAGGGCCTTGGAGACATTCAAATCCCATTTTGAGGCAAGAGGTACATTATAAGGCATATGCCCTTTTGCCGGTTTTTTATTGAATAAGTATAGAATTGCCCACGAATTATTGAGATTTTATAGTAAAGAGCAATGAAAGATAACAACAACCATATGGCGTTCTTTTTTGAAGGATGCCAAAAAAACATTAATTCGTTACTACAACCCCCACAACAAGATACCAAATTGTTCAGAAAGGTTTGTGTGCAAACGGATTTTAGACTCTGGAATTTACTTACGAAATGATGGGGTAATCAACATAACTAAAACCATATCTGTCAATGACAACGAGGAGGTTTGGTCAAAGTTGCACAACTACTTAGACAATAAACACCTAGAAGAGTTCCCCAAAATAATGAAAAACGATGTTAATGCAAATGACTCTAAGGAAACAGCTTTTGTGCCTCATTTCCCCCAGTTCGGAGCGCACCTTTGGTAACTTCAATCACCTCCAGGTTCACATTGTTTTGTTTATTAAGACAACAAATAAAAGCAAAGCACAATCTATTAAATTGACCACGATTAATTAATTAATAAATTACACACAACTTAATGTGGAGGTCGTCATGGAGACTAACAAGCAGTCTGCCGCTTATTATGTAAGAATATCATCAGGGCCTATTTACAAAGTAACCGACATGACCAAGACATGGCAATAAAAGAAACAAAAAGATCTGCAAATATTTTTTTGCATTAGATTTGGATTAATGTCCTGTTGGAATGACGCCCGAAACCCTGCCTTACCACTCATCATAAGATCGTAGGCTCTGGTACGCGCTCCAGTGGAAACACCTCAATTATGGGCCTTATACACAAAAATCGCTGAAGGTAATGGTTTCCCCCTCCCATAACCAAATTCATCGCTTTTCCACTTGCCTCTGATGTAGCAATTATCACCCACCTTAGCATCACCATGCTTGACAATCTCATTGCCGGCATTTGCGAACTGCTGTCGATGGTTTAATGAGATAATCCCAAATCTCTTGCAGCATCCCACTTCTCCTTGCCTTTTCCCTTTCAATGGCCATTGTCCAAAGACCTCTCTTGTTTGAGAACTGAACAGCCAGATGACCAAGTCCACCCTTCCCAAGTATGGCAGCAACATCGCTTGCCCATGCACCGCTGTTTCTGAGGTAATTGTAGGTGGTAGTCATTCCTGCGTGCATCATAGGGAGCCCCAAATCTGTTGCCTCAGAGGACTGTCAGGAAAGCCTCAGTACCACAGTGGTAGCCACATCACATAGTCAACATAACCGCCACCGCAGGAAACTCCTATAACCTACGCGTTAACGCATGGCAACAAATCCCGCTCCTCCTCGACGACCGGATTCACAATGGCCGCAATGTCCATCACCACCATCCAGCCGCGACGGCTATCCTTTGTCTTGGTTTCCATCCCGTAACACCTTCCAATTATGCCCATAATGCCCGTAACCTCATGGGCCCGGAATCCTTAGATACTGAATGTCTGAAAATAATCCTCTGACAAAAGAGTCACTGTGGCAGATACCACAGGCTTAGCCTGATATACATTTGTGACGCCCCAGCAGGTTGAATACATCATACCCTAAACCTTCAAAAGGTCTACCTGGTTTGGAGACCTGAACATGGCGACCACTCCTTATCCATAATCGTCTGGGGTTGCTATTATATAGCCATCATCTTTTAGATTATAGGGCACGTGGATGGATTTTGCGTTGGATACAATAGTTTTACTTATAAAGGTTTCAGCGATAGATATAGTTAAGGTTGATTATTAGATATCCAGTGTCTCAAGAGACACCGCCTGTATTTTTGCCATTATATCATATGGCAAAATGATGTACCCTTATATATACCACAACAAGCATATATATGAAAACAGTATAAACAGCCTTGCTGTCCTAAAAAGCCACCGTTATCAAAACAACATCCGGTGTTGGGCCCAAAACCAATACAAGATAACCTGCAATAGCCTTCAATCAATCCATACATTTTTGCAATCCGTTTTATACTACTATATGCAGGTTCTTGTGGTTTATGTTATCCAGTGACCCATTGGGTTAAGACAAGTATGACCATGTCATAATAACAACAGCACAAAAATCTCTGATAGCCATTTGTCATAATGGA
>JBKJYK010000024.1:0-4443 GCA_046715515.1 Candidatus Nitrosocosmicus sp. | reverse complement strand
TTTTTGTTGTCTCTTTCGTCATTTGAATTTGCCTTTTTTATCCTTGTCTGGGATGCGATTTGAGTATTCCTTGTGTTTCTTGTTATGTGCATTTGCATCATCTGCAATTGGACCTACTAATAGTACTGCAACGAATATGGTTATAGATAATAAATTTAAGATGATGAATGTGAAGATTTAAAAGTTTTTCTTGCCCATAAGTTTATGATCTGTTGTTTTTTGCAATCAAACCTGTGGTTGAATTTCATTTGTATCGAATAGACAAACAGCTTGTTTGGATTTTATGCCAATACATGTATATTTAGGATCCACTAATTGATCAGTAGATATCCATTTAAAAATTCTAATTTCGTTTGTTTTTTCTGAATCTTCTACTAAACAAAATATTAAAGATTCGCCCGTAAAATCCCGGTATCCTAATACTTGTGTACCTTTGGGCATTTTTATATATTGAGGCCTTTTTATATCGATATGTGAATCATTAATCTTAAATGTTTTTAAAATATACATGGAATTAATAATTAATTTTCTTATTTAAGCGTTAAAAGGAAATTTTTATTCATGTTTTCTAATAAACTGATTGCACAATATCTATGTTGTCATAATATAACCTTTTACTTTTGGTCTGTTTTTTGTTGTTTAAATATGTTTTTTTTACAACAAAGTCTATCACAACATTTTACTTCATTATGCGGATAAAGAAAAACTAATGCATTATGTTTATCATAGGAGTTTGATAAGAACAAAATGATAATTAAATGTATTATTAAATTAACCAGTTATTTTATCTGTGAGTATAACTTAATGTTATGTGTCCTCATAAACTATTTTACTTCTGCATTCCGCTTTTTTGATTCCGTCATTATTATCAATAATTTTCTTGATCCCATTTTTGATAAACTGATCAATATTTTTACTAATTTGCTGGCTTTCTTCGCTTGTAATGTGGGAATTAGATTGGATACCCAAACTGAATAGTACAGTTTTACTAAAATATTCTGTGTTGTTTGAGTATGAGTTGTTTACCAATTTTTTTAGGGCACCGTTTGTAATAGTTCCTTTTAATATTGTCTTGTCTATTATGGTTGAGGATTTGTCTAGTGGTTTTTTATATGTGATGTTTATATTGTTTGTATTGATAAAATCATTAGTGTCCCTGTCTGAACCGCTAAAAGTTATGGAGACAATATTTTTTGGATCGCCTATTGCCTGAATCTGTAATTTCTTGATTTCTTTTTCTTTTTCTAACTGTAAAGCTTTATAATTTTCATAAGCGTTACCTAGAAATTCATGACAGTTACCATTAAGATTAATGTTAACATGTTTTTCAGGATAATAACTAAATGCAAGAATAAACATAATTGTTCCACCTATTAGTCCCATTACAATGCCAGGAATAACTATTTTCTTTAAGTTAATCAATTAACATTACCTTTGACTATTTTATATATGTGAAACTACATAATTAAATGATTTGTGCCTATTCATTATTTATCCTATTTTATCTCAAGTATGGTTTTTGAACTGCTTTATGATTTAGATTATGTATTGCTATAAAATTCTGTGTTTCAGTATTTCAAATGTTTTTTAGTAAAATTTGATATTTGTAATTGGTTATTGGATACATCTTCTTTTAAGTTCAAATATAAAATAAATGTAAAGAATGTTTTTGATTTATGAAACTATTTTATTATTTTTGGAAAGTTATGGATGATTATTGCCTATAATATGATATTAGCAGTTTTTTATTCGGTATTTAATCATAAATCATTTTACAAATATGCTCTCAGTAATTATACGTTTTCATTAATAATGTTTTGTTACCTGGTCTTTGGATTTTCCTTCATTTGTATTGCTGTTTAATTGTATCTATTACTATACTCTTTTTACTCTTTATGAGGATCGGGTCCGTGAAACTGTTTAATAATTATCGCTTTAGTTTAATCTACTGTCGTGTTTTAAATCATGATGAAAAAAAAAGTTTACTGCTTGAGTATGATGAATTTATAAAATCAAGCAACGTTTTCTTTTGCCAAAGTTAGGCATGTTTGCAAAAGAATCTGTTCTTCTTTCAATATAGAATTAACTGTAGATGATAACTCTTTAACTTCAAAGTTTTTAGAAATTGAACTCAATACTTCATAATGAGTAACCTCTCCTCCTCCTGCTAAACACATGAATTCCAAGGCTGCTGAAGTATCTGGATCTTCGCCTAAATAAATTTTCATTATTTTGGATGCTTTCTTTTCTGTTTCCTTTGCAGTATCCTTGATGGAGTCTTGGTTTAGTTTTATGTCTCCATCTTCAGACAGTTGAGAGATAACATTTTGTACTTTATCTTCATGGGACTTTGCCATATCTTGAATATCTTTTGCTTTGTCTTTTAAATCTGATTTTAATAGTTTCATTGAAATTATTTCATCTACTGCTTTTTGGGCTGCCCTTTCAAGCCCCAATACCTCACCTAGTTTTTTTTCCAAGTTCTTTTGATTTTCTTTTGATGATTTTGATGATTTTGACATCAATTGATTTTATCAACAAGATTTAAATAAAATATACTTTACGAAATCATGATAGTAGATTAAATAAATAGTTTGGTCCTGCTAACTTGACGAGTTCTTTATTGAGTTGGTAAATAAAAAGTTAACACCGGTTAATGATGTGTCTACAGACATCTTTTGATCCTTTTCAGAAAGGAAAACAACCGTCAAAGCGTTCTGTCCTCTTATATACTTATCATAGAAATCTCTTTGGTCTTGGCATGGTAGCAGGAGCGAACAACATCCCGATATATTCGAGGCCAATCTTTGACAAATCCATTCCATATATCACACAATCTAAAACTGTCTTTTGATTATTTGTATTTTTGAGTCGTTTCCAAATATATGCATGACTTCTATCTACTGTTCCCAAAAAATATAATTCTTTTGAGACGCTACTAAAGGGCAAAACCTATAAGGTGAAAATATTATCTACAATTAATGTATTTCTAATTGTTCTGTTTCAAAAGTACATTAGTGAAATGGGATATCATTGGCTCAGAGGCTTTTCCTCTAGTTAACAAACCCATTAACCAATATGATGTTTAGTTGGTTTTTATAGTAAAGAATTCTTATCATTTGTTTTCTTCAGGTAGTTATATTCGTCTTGTTAACATAAAGCCCTAAGATAACCAATGCTGTTGCAATTTCAACAGAATTGGAAATATTATGTTAGTAAAACAAAATTAATTTGAAAATTTACATTGGGGTATAAAACAAAAATAAAATGGTTATGCTGGCTCTTCTTCATTGTCTTTGTTATCGGTTACCTTTAATACTTGATCCCTGACATTATCAGTAGGGCCACTAGTTTCAGGATTGCTTGCTGCATTGCCTACATCGGATTGATTGTTTTGAGATTGTTCTAGATTTTTATTTTTCTTGTTGTTTTCTTCTCTTGAAATGATCATTGAAAATAAATAATAAACAAAAGATTTTAAATTGTACTTTCCATTTTGAATATTGACCGCTAGAACTCTGTGCGCTATTAATAGGGTTTGAATTTGCTATGTTGTTTATTGTTTTTTGCATTGAAGATTAGGTTTTAAGTGGTGATTGTCTAATTTGACAGTATTAGGAGTTGTTTATGTCTAATTGATAAAAAAAATTAATAAGAAAAAAAATATTATTATTTGCTTTTCTTATTTTTGCTATCGTTTTTGTGGGATGCTTTTCCTCCTTCACTAGCAACACGTTGTTTTGTTTCTTTATCTGCTGAAGCTAATCCTCTTTTGTCATTCTTGTCATTTTTCTTACTTTGTGCCATACTACCACTTTATAATTAAACGAACTATTTAAGAATAACAATATTTTCTTATATCAAAAAGAATAAGATATTTTATATCAATAATTTTATTGTTTTGTATAATTATTATATAATTTCTTATATATTATTCATTAATAATATTGTATATTTGTATGTTCCTTTTATCAAGTTTTACGGGTTTTCATTTGATGTTTTACATCCATTAATTTTTAGAAAGGGAATAATCTGATGGATTTTTCTACTATTAAATCTGTTTTTATGGGTGGTAATGTTAAATTTATTTTTATCTGTTCTGTTAATTCCTGTCAAATAAAACGTGTTTTGTTATGTTAAATTGAAAATGCAGCAAATTTAGTTGGGTTGAAACCGCTTTTCTATAAATATTTGTTTATTGGTTTTTTATATCTGTTTTATGTGTGATTATTAAAATTGTACTAAAGGATGGACTTAATTTTGTATTTTCAATTGGCTTTTGTTTATTTGACTTTCTGTTTGTTTTTCTATCCGTTTGTGGTATTTGTATGCTATTTGGAATCTGTTTGGCCGTTGTTATTTTTATTTCTCCATTCTTTTTGTTTTGTATAGTTTCTTTTTGTCTTTTCTTTTTGGATTTCCAATGCCGTGCCTATCTTGTAT
>JBKJYK010000023.1:0-7355 GCA_046715515.1 Candidatus Nitrosocosmicus sp. | reverse complement strand
GCTTGTGCCTTGGACTGTACCCTTTGCATCCGTATAGCCCCCCGTATGCCATATTTCTTTTTTCCACTCCGCTGTTCCATCACTGTAAATCGCACCACTCAAAGCCGTACCCTCGCAAGGATTGTTGTCATTGTGTCTTCCGCCCCTTGCCCGCCAGTCGATGTCTATGATATCTTTGTCATCCTCATTGTTCCCACCGGTTTCAAGATTATTAGTTTCTGGTCCTGTTGTCGTTGTTGATGTTGTTGTTCCAGATATTGTTGGTCTTACTTTTACATAACCTGTCATCTCTATATCCCTCCATTGCTTATCTTCAGGCGAAGAGATGACATTCATTCTTATGATTGAATAGTTAATGAACCAGGAGCCATCATCATTCTTTTCTATTGGAATATTGTTGGTTATGGAAAACTTGGGATCCTTTTTGGGATTTTCCATATCTAGAAACCACTCCCTTCCGCCGTCTTTGGTAGGGTATATTTCATCCACTCCAAACTTATCCATTCCAGTGGGGATAACTTGGGGCTTGAGAACTAGAATGCTGTTATAATATAATACGGTGATCATGAGTGTAAATAAGGACATTATGATTCCAATTACAAGCCATTTACTTTTTTTCAGGTTTTAATTTTGCATCTATAGCAAATATATACCGAAGGTTCGATATTTTCTTTTTTAATAAAGATTAAAATTTTTATAAATGTGGTTTTCTCTATCTCCTGACTATTATTAGGCCAACATTTCCCTAAATTGCTGAGTATTGATAAACAAAAATTAGAAAATATTTAGGCATTTCATTTACGTTTTATTATTTATTTATTAAAATTGTCAAAACAAGTGTGTTTTTAAAGTTTAACGGCATTTGGGAAAAACCCTTTTACTAACCTCAATAAATACTTTGATCATCTGATAAGTGTATTATATGTTCTTAACAATAAACCGATTACCGCATCCAATACCCCCAGCCGACAGTCCAAACCCAAAAGCCGCCCAAGCATTACAGGAGGGTCTTGGTGGCCAGTTTGGCGAAATGAGGACCATGATGCAGTACTTTTTCCAAAACATGAACTTTAGGGGAGACGCAAAACCCTACCAGGACCTATTAAGGAGCATGGCAACTGAGGAGATGGGTCATGTAGAGCAGATCACAAATACAATAAATGTGCTGCTTGAGGACGCATCCCACCCGTCATCACAGCCCAATGAGTTGCCGTTGTCCGTGGCACTGGACTCGCCAAACATACACCACTTTTTGGTAGCGGGCCAGAGCGCAATGCCTGTTGACGCCGCAGGAAACCCGTGGTCAGCCTCATACGTATACGATAGCGGAAACCTTGTCCTGAACATGATTTACAACCTCATGCTGGAGGCAACGGGCAGGCTGCAAAAATGCAGGCTATACCTCATGAGCAGCGATAAGGCGTACAGGTCAACGGTGTCATACCTGATTGTGAGGGACCTGGTTCATGAAAAGGTTTTTGCAAAGGCACTTGAGGCACTTGGTGTCAGTTGGGGCAAGGCCCTGCCCATACCAAGGATAGACACATCAAACATGCCGGAGGTGAAAGAGTTGGAGAGCAGGAACCTGCACAACCAGATGTGGACATTCACTAACAAGGGTGAAACGTCTTTGCTTGACACAATCTTTAAGGGTGACTCACCATTTGACGATGGCGGGAAACTAGAAGTAATTGAGGGATTTCCTCAGGGGGTGGAAATACCAAAACTTCCCGACGCCCCACAGGAGTTTGCGTCCGGGCTTGACTCTGAACTGATGAGGCTAACACAGGAAATGCAAATGATGTCCAAAAGAAAATAAACAAAAGCCATCCAAACAACACTTTAAAGTCAAAAACCTTTTTCTTTTTTTCAGTATTTTTGTCGATGCAAAGCATTTTAAATCAACCGTTACCTGATAGTTATGTGGCTTATTCTATTCTTTCAACAATCATAGAAGATTGTTTAACAAGTGATGGCCGATTTGTACAGTAACCATTTTTTGATGCTAGGTTATTCCTAATTCTTCTGTTATCAACACGATTGCAGGCAAATCGATATAAGACATGTGTGGGTCAGAAAACCAAAACACGTGATGCTATGACAATGTTGTTTTTTGATACGGCGGTGGCGATAATCACTGTGTTGACTTTGTTATTCCCACAGTCAATACAACTTAAGGGCCAATACCAAAAACAAAGACCTATACTCTAGAAAAAGATTCAAACAACTTTATCGCATTTTCCATTAATTATCAGATCTATATTGGAGTCATAAACAAAGCCTATTAAATAACCCGTATAAACACCCGTAAGAGCGGATCGGGCAATTGCATTTTTGACTTGTTTGGTAGAGCTGACCATTATTTCGACGCCAAACCCCGAATAAATGAAATCACCAAACAAGACCATATTTTTACCTTTTATTCGAGCAATGCTGATAGTGGTATAATATAACATTAGCTGCGTAATATATCAGTATGAGAATTGTTCAGATATCTGATTTGCATATAGGAGGCCTATTTAAGCAAAACGCCTTTGATACTGTAGTTGATGAGTTAAACAATGATTTAAAACCTGACGTGATCATAGTATCAGGGGATTTAACAGATGAGGGCATTATTTTCCAATTTGAGCATGCAAGAAAAGAAATAGACAAGCTCAAGTGCGATAATATTATCGTATTTCCTGGGAACCATGACTTTCGCCATACTGGTTATCTATTGTTTAAAAAGTTCTTTCCAACGCCAAACTCCAACAATTCTAACGTTTATGAGTTTAATCAAGGCAATGGCAAAAATAAAAAAGTGGTAGTGGCTACCGTTGGAACTGCAAGGCCCGATAGAGATGAAGGTGAGGTTGGACACAGACAGAACTTGTGGCTTAATACAATATTGAAGAACTATGATAATAGCGATAAACAGATAAAGAAAATTGTGGCAATGCATCACCATCTAATAGCTATTCCGGATACTGGTTATACAAACGTCGTAGGTATCTCGAATGCTGGTGATGTATTAAGAACATGTCTTGAGAATAATGTGGATCTAGTGGTGTGTGGTCACAAACATCGACCTTGGCTATGGGATTTAGGGACGTTAAAAATTGCTTATGCTGGGACAGCAAGTTCTTGGAGATATAGGGGAGTATTTGAGGACACATATAACATCATCGACATTCTGGAAGATAACAAAATTAAAGTTGACCTAAAGGTAGTAGGAGGAAAAAGAATGCCATTGTCAGAGATAGTAAATAGATATGAGCCGGCGGATATAATTACAAAAACGTCGGATGTAATCACACAATCCAACTAATAAAGGTATTTGGTGTTATATGGGTTGATTTACACTCAAAAGGCAAACAATATTTACAACAGGATGGTATCATCCATGACTTGGCTAAATACATATACATAATCTTCCGACTTTAACTTGTTGTACCTCTACTCTTTATTTTAATGGTTAGAGAAACTCTGAAGTTACACATACCCATTCAGAACAGTTCTTGGTGGCTATAGGCTACACGATGTTATAATGGTTATCTGTCCTGTGTTGTCTTTTATCATTATGCTGGATTATCCTTAAATTCTATAAAAATAGTTATTAATTCTGTGGAAACATTGACCTATTAAAATTCAGAATAACAGACAACAGAAACGATATTATATTTATTGCACAGCTCACTAGCTTATTGGGATAGAGTAGGGTGACGATCGAGCTATCAGTAGGTGCAATAATTAGATACCAGACTATGGAATATGACAAGGATTACTCTGAATTTCTTCTTTTAAGGAATAAAAGGGGATTTTGGGGATTTCCTCAGGGACATAAGGAGAGAGGTGAAAATGATATCCAAACATTGCAAAGAGAGGTTCAGGAAGAAACTGGAATAGTTAACCTTGAAATCCACCAATATATTGGCAAAATACAGTACAAGTACTTTAGAGCAGATGGACTCCGCTCAGAAAAAGAGGTAAAATTTTATTTTGCTACAACCCCTACAAGGGAGGTTATCATATCAAATGAACATGAGGATTTCAAATGGACAAACTATCTGGATGCATTGTCTGTATTAGACCATCGTCAATTGAAATCTATCATACTTAAGGGTAGAAGGAAGGGGCTCTATTAATAAAAATCCATGATCTTTGCTACTCCTTTTGCTCTTTCTTAAATTGTATGGTTATCCTGTTTTCTTAATACATTGCCAATATGTCTCTATATATCTATCTCTATATACTATTAGTTTGCCGACTTATTTTTTAAATGATTTGAATAAAATATTCAATGTTTATTTGGCGGACCTAATTATTCTGTTTGATTTTGATGTAAACCTAAACTATGGCTTTGTCACGTTTCTCACGTTTCTCCATAACACTCTTCATAGTGTAAATGAGATGAAAATAATTTTATACTCTCTGATAATAGTTATTACAGGATATAGATTATAAAATGGTAGCTGGCAAAAGAATTGTTTTAACTGCTGATCGTAGTTTAATGACAAATTATCGAGGTAATTTCCTTTATGGCTTTATAGCATGTGGCCCTTACGAACTTATTCCTGAATTTGTTTTTGATAAACTTTTTTGCCCTAGTGTCGAGACTGTAAAAAGTACAGGTGAAATAAAAGTTGCTCAGTGTGGACTCAGAAGAATAGAGAGTGCTCTACTTCAAGAATACCCTAAAGACGATATTTTCCTGGCCCATCCTGAAATGCTTGATAAGTGTATAGGCCCGGAGACTAAAGTTGTAGGTATTAATGTTATGGATCCTTTGGGAATGGCCCCTGTCACCACCACAATGTCACCTGAAAAACTGTCATATGTAGCAATGAAATTTAAAAAAATGTGTGCATCAATTATACAGTTAAAGAAAAAATATAATTTTAAGGTCGTAGTTGGAGGTAATGGGTCTTGGGAATTGGCAAAGCCAGAGAGAATGAAGATTCATGGGATAGATACCGTAGTTATTGGGGAAGCTGATGAGCTTGCCCTTGATCTTTTTCATGATCTGGAGGCAGGTGACGCTCCTGAGCTGTTGCATACCTTTGTTAGAAACATTGAGAATATCCCTACAATCAAGGGACCAACGATAAATTCGCTAGTTGAGGCTATGCGTGGATGTGGAAGAGGATGTGACTTTTGCGATGTCAATAAACGCTCTAAAAAGGACATACCGTTATCAAGACTGCAAGAAGAAGCCAAAATAAATCTCAAATATGGGTTTGATTCTATTTGGCTACAATCAGATGAAATGTTACTATATGGGTGTGATAATAAAGATTTTGTTCCTAATCAGGATGCAATACTTGATGTTTGGAAGGGATTAAAGTCTGTAGGGGCCAATTTCATTGGTACGACTCATATGACATTGTCTGCTGTTGCTTCGTCTCCGGATTTGATTGAAAGGATTTCTCAAGTCAACAATATGGAAAATAATGGCAGATGGCTTGCAACTAATTTGGGTGTAGAAACCGTTGCCCCTAGAATGGTAAAAAAACATCTAGGTGTTAAAACAAGGCCATTTCAACCTGAAGAATGGGGTTCGGTAGTAAGGGAAGGCTGTAAAATTCTCAATCGCAATCATTGGTTCCCTGCATTGACATTGATAATTGGTTGGCCAGACGAAACCCCTGATGAAACACAATATACTATAGATTTGATACAGGATTTTAAACAAATGGAAATGAGGGGTTTGGTGGCGCCATTATTATACCAGGATTTTTCTGAGAGAAACTCAATGCATTTTGGTAACCTTAATGAATCCCAGTTTGCCCTGTTTTGGACATGCTGGCAACATAACCTTAGAGTGATTGATAATATTATCCCAATTATCATTAGGAATAAAACATATGGTCCTGCAATGAAAGTGTTTATGGCCATGCTGATAAAGGCGGGAACTTGGGCTATTATGAAATATCTTCGTGGTTTGTCTAAAGGCCTCTTTGATGGCAAACCTGCCGAAGATGTTGTTGAAAAATATGTTAAACCTCGTTCTGTTACCGCACCATTGCCACCAAAGCTGTGATTTTGCAAAGTACACATCTTTTTTTATAAAATCTTCAAGAAAAATTAAATTATTCTCAAAAATCAAATACAGAAGAAAAATAAAATTTTATTATTGTTGCTTGTTTAACTCATTTAGGGCTGCGTCAGCTAGTGTGTCTCTTTGAGGTGTAATCACTATGAAATAGTTTTTATCTGCTCTCTCCATTGCTGTTACTAGTTTATGTTTTTTTGTAGATATGTCAAACTCATACATACCACGTTCTAATTTGCCTTTGGTATATATCATTAATAAAACGTCTCCTGAAAGGGGCGTAATTGGCACCATAGAGAAAACATGCTCTTTATATGAACTTATGGGAAGTACTTGTTTCATATACGGTGCAACAGAAACCAAATAAATCAAAACGTCTTCTATGGTTTCAAATTCTTCAAACTCAAATTTCATTTAGATTATTAACAATTTATAGGATTAATAAACTTATAACAAAAAATAAAATATAGAATCAGCCGTAAGATTCGAATTTCACATCAAAAGATCCATCCTTTCTTTTTTTCCTTTCAGTAACGAATCCCTTCGGTACAAGGGAATCCAAAACACCATCAACAGTCCCTTGCCATCCACAAACATAAAATGATGTATTCTCTGGTGTTATGTTCTCTCCAACCAATTCTTCAAGTGGTGATTTGTCCTTACCTGCCTTCGGCCTTAGGAACGTTTCTACTCTTCCTTTATGTCCGCTCCATGATCTGTTAAACCACTCTTGAGGCCTACTTATACTAGCCCTGTATTGAAAATTCCACTTTTCCTCTCCTTTATCGACGCTTTCATGCTCAAGCTCCGTTAACAAATCTCTATAGCTTAACTCATCAACATAGCTAGCTCCATGCAAAACTATGATTTCCCTTTTACTTTCGTTCTTTTATAAATGCAATGAGTATGAGATAAAAGGGGCAAGGCCTGTGCCTCCACCAATCAACACTAATCTTCTGTTATCTGGCTCACCGGAAGGCAATTTTTCGTTTATTGTGAATATTCCTGTAGGTTTGACCCAAAATATGTCGTCTCCTTCTTTTTTATCAAACATCTGTGTAGTTAGCCTTCCAGGAACTGGTTTCTTTACCCATCTTATTATAAGTTCAAAATATTTTTTTTGATGAGGTGGTGATGCAATAGAGTACGCTCTCCTAACTATTTTACCCTCACTGGGAACATTTACACCAAGAGTTACAAATTGCCCTGGTTTAAAGTCTGGAATTTGGCCTTCATTTGGCTTTATGTGAAAAATAGCAAGGTCCTCCTTTAACACACTAATGTATGATATTGTTGCCTTATTGTCAACTACCATGATACT
>JBKJYK010000022.1:0-3768 GCA_046715515.1 Candidatus Nitrosocosmicus sp. | reverse complement strand
GATACGCAATCAAAAAAAGTATCATAAATCAACTATTGAATTTTCTGATAGATAGGGCATATAATATTGTTCTTTTTTATGGTAGAATACCAAGTCCATGCTATAGGGATTCGTTAAACCCTGACATTGGTGTTGAAAAACGTTTAAAATCGTTTAGGTTGATTCATAAATTAATTTTCTAAAAAATCAAGTTTTGTCGTCCGAGTCAAATATTTATTCTATGCCATATTTGTTGTATTTGCATCAATAAAAACTTGAATCAGTTTGTATCCGATAATATTCAATTAGAATGTCACTTGCTTTCTTTGAATCAGGCCATAGATAACAACAGTGGCTTTAAAATATAAAAATAATAATAAATTA
The DNA here is from genome assembly GCA_046715515.1 of Candidatus Nitrosocosmicus sp. Taxonomy (GTDB): domain Archaea; phylum Thermoproteota; class Nitrososphaeria; order Nitrososphaerales; family Nitrososphaeraceae; genus Nitrosocosmicus. The sequence goes on along the minus strand of JBKJYK010000022.1, from coordinate 3,405 downwards.
TGGACAGTATATCTAATACCTAATACTTTGACAATTGATGATTTTCAGGGTTCAGCTACAAAAAAACAGCTCTCCAAACCCCCTCTGAATTTATTGTTTAACCCATCCCTTATAGCCAAACAGGATGTTTGGCAAATTAATGTAGTGAAACTTTTAGAAATGCTATTGGCCATACTAAAATCATCTGGAAATAACGATCTTCGAGTATGCGGTGTTGCAATTCTTACTTCTGCGTTAATCCATAGGTTAAAGGTAGAGTCAATTTTTAAACTGGACAAAATAGCTAATCAGAAAGAGATCAAAGACGATAAGGGCAAAAATATTGAGAATAAAACACCTATTCCAGAACTTGAAAGCATATCCTTACCGTTTCGTAAAGAGACTTCATATCCAGCATCTTTAGAAGAATTATTATTAATATTGGAAAACATGATAACTGAACTTTCCAATCCAACTGTAAGAAAGAACCATATAGATTTTGAGCCGGTTCAAACATTTGATTTTCAAGAATATTTAATCAAGTTTGAAAAAGTAATAGAAGAGTACGAAAATAAACTGTTTGATAGATTGATTGCCGATGGGGAGATTTTTTTTAATAATTTTGTAAAAGAGATGAGTGATTTGGAAATTGCTCGTTACTTTATAGCGATGCTATATTTGGCAATGAAAAGAAAGATTGAAATTGTATATGAAAAACCAAATGGATCACATAGTATTGGATACGCAGAAGGCCCAGTATCAGTATCAGTTGATGGCATTGATTTTAGGGACAATGAAAATATGTATTTTATTAAGATAACGACAATAAGCAATTAAATTCACTGAATTGACAAAATTTCCTCTTGATGAAACTATAGCCAGAGTAGAAGCAGCCTTGTACTCTGCGGGTCGGCCATTAACACTGGATGAGCTAACAAAAGTGTCTGGTATAGATTCAAAAGAGAAAATAAAAAAAATTCTAAATGAATTGACAAGTAAAACAAGAGTTGTTTTTAAAGCAATAGAGATTGTAAAATTGGATGATGGTTCATATGTTTTTCAGCTAAAACCAAACTATTCGCCAATAGTAAAAAAATTTGCTGCAAGGCCTCAATTATCCAACTCAGTCCTTAAAACATTATCCTATATCACATATGAGCAACCAGTCACCTCTAAAAGGTTGGTAGAAATTAGAGGATCAAAAGTTTATTCCCATCTAAAGGAATTAGAACAATTGGAATTTATTGCTTCAAACAGTGCTGGAAGATTAAAGATTTATACTACTACAAAAAAATTCCAAAACTATTTTGGTATAAACGATCTAAAAGCCTTAAAAAGTTCTCTTTTATCCCCAGAATTCAAAAAGTTACCTGAAGGCAAAAAGGTCGATAGATAGAAATAAGCTCTTTTTGATTGATAACAAATCCAATTTGGCTAAAATGATTTTTTGTCGGTTTATCCATGATAATTCGAATAACAAAAACTTCAAAGAAAAACACTTAATTATCGTTTTACTGACTTTTTATTGTGCGTAAATCCATAGAAAACTTGGGCGGCCGAAAATTCACTGGTGGAAGAATAATCCCAAATAGAATTCGAAGAAAAGCCGAAATAGACAGGTACCCAAATGAAGCAGTCTCAGGACCTACAAAAAATATAGTGAGACGAGTAAGAGGAAACAACATTAAAATTGCTTTTAAAACATGCGACCACGCAAATATTACTGATCAAGACAATAAGAAACCCCTAAACCTAAAAATTATTCGTGTAACCAAAAACCCTGCAAATAAAGATTATGAGAGACGGGGTGTCATTACTAAAGGAGCATTGTTGGAAACTGAAATTGGAATTGCCAAAGTTGTGTCACGTCCAGGTCAAGATGGGGTTGTTAATGCAGTTTTAATAAAGCAATAAAACTCCCATAGTTTTAAACAGAATGCAAATATAAAGAAAAGAATAAGAATTTATTAAATAGGCGGCAATTTACTTTATTGGTAAAGATAGGAGTTACCGTTTTTCCAGGAAGTAATTGTGATCGTGATGTCTATAACATATTTAAAACAAAACTACATTGCAGTGTTAGTTATATCGAAGAGAGGAACAAAATAAAAAATTTTGATGCAGTTATAATTCCAGGCGGTTTTACTTATGGGGATAGGTTAAGGGCAGGGGCAATTGCCGCGCACAGCCCAATGATGGATAAAATCAAGGAAATGGCTGAGAACGGAATCCCAATTTTGGGTATTTGCAATGGCTTTCAAATTTTGGTTGAGTCCGGGCTACTACCTGGAGCCCTAATGCCCAATAAAACTCTAAAGTTTATTTGCCGGTGGATTGATGTGACCATTACCAATAACAAAACCCCATTTACAAATTTGTATAAAATTCATCAAAAGATACAAATTCCAATAGCTCACGGGGAGGGGCAATACGTTATCGATAAACAAACATATACTGAGGCAAAAAACAATAATCAAATAATTATGAAATATGACGAAAGAGAAAATCCAAATGGCTCCATGGATAATATAGCCGCAATGTGTAATTTAAGAGGGAATGTAATGGGAATGATGCCCCATCCTGAGCGAGCAAGTGATAGTGATCTAACGCTGAATGGTTTTTCAACAAATGCGATATTTATTTTTAAATCCTTGATCAATTACATTAACAGAAATTAGACATAGAAATTAATATGGTTATTTTAAACAAATTTGAGTTTGAGTATTTAAAAGAAAGCTTAAATCGAGAACCCAACAAATTAGAGCAAAATATCGTAAATGCGGAATGGTCGGAGCACTGTTCATACAAGTCCTCAAAAATACACATAAGAACTCTACCTACTGATGGAGACAGGATAATTAAAGGACCCGGGTTTGACGCAGGTGTTTTGGATGTTGGGGACGGCTATGTCATTACAGTTCATATAGAAAGTCACAATCATCCCTCAGCGGTCGAACCATACGGTGGCGCTGCCACTGGTGTTGGTGGCGTCCTTAGGGACATTCTTTCTATGGGAACACGACCGATTGCTCTTTTAAACGCTTTGAGGTTTGGAAATGTCGATAGCAAAAACATCTCATTAAACAAAAAAAATCAATGGTTATTGAAAAATGTTGTAAAAGGGATAGCAGATTATGGAAACTGTATGGGAGTTCCGACTGTGGGGGGAGAAGTCGAATTTGACAGTTCTTTTGATAACTATTGTTTGGTTGATGTTGCGTCCATTGGTCACGGAAAATTGAATAATCTTGTCAAAAATAATGTAAAAGAAGATGACATTATAATTTTGGCTGGGAATTCCACAGGCAAGGATGGTATTAATGGGGCGTCTTTTGCCTCATCAAATTTGGAGGAAGAAAACCGCTCGGCTGTCCAAATTCCGGACCCTTTTTTAGAAAAAATCCTGCAAGAGTGTGTCCTTGAAGC
>JBKJYK010000021.1:0-4246 GCA_046715515.1 Candidatus Nitrosocosmicus sp. | reverse complement strand
GTGGTAATGTCCAAAACCGTTGAACAGTTTATTTCAAAGGACTACTTTGTTTGGGCCACCGGTAACAAAGTTGTTTCCGAGCTAACCGGGGACCTGGAGCACATATTGCTGGCGCATTATGGCAAATCCGATTTAGTCGTTGTTTATCCCTCCACTGCCAACACCATCGGTAAGTTTGCAAATGGAATCGATGACACTCCACCGACATCTGTTTTATCTGTTGCCCTGGGCTCAAAAATTCCCATAGTCATAGCACCTGCCATGCATGAGTCCATGTATGACAATGATATCATAAAGGAAAACATCGCCAAATTGGAAAAAAACAATGTTGTATTTGTCAATCCAAAAATTGAAGAGGGCAAAGCCAAAATTGCGGATACCCAAGTTGTTTTGCTATCCATCATCAAAATCCTAAAACAAAATCGTTTTTTTTCTGTTAATGAAGATACAAAAGGCGCTGACAAAACCGCCGAAAAAATGCCGTTTGTCAAAAAACCTGAAAAAACCATTTTTGAGATAAAAGACAGTGACACAAAAAACTTTTTTAAAGATAAAAAAATTTTGATTTCCATTGGGAGCACTGTTGAGTATATAGACCCGATTAGAACAATCTCAAACACAAGCTCTGGAAAAATGGGCATTTCCCTGGTGAGAAATGCCATAAAACTTGAATCTGATGTCACAATGGTAAAGGGGATTGTTACCCATTGTCATGAAAAAATTGTGGATGGGCAAACCCGTATCCCAACCTCTAAATTCAAAGAGATCACTGTAAAAACCTCTCAACAGATGCGTGATGCAATTGTTAACGAATTAAACTCCTCTAAATACGATCTGGTGATTTTGGCTGCCGCTGTTTCGGATTTTAGGCCCTCTGGCTTTTCTAACGCCAAAATAAACTCTGGCGTGCCATCATTAACGCTAACCTTTGTCCCAACATCAAAAATTGTCAATGAGATTAAAGATGTTTGCAGGGATTTGTTTCTGGTTGCCTTTAAAGCTGAATATGACGTGCCTGTTGACCTACTGCTTCAAAAATCATACAAAAAAATAGTTGATGCCGACGCTGATCTGGTGGTGGCAAACGATGTGGGCAAAAAGGATGCACATATAGGATCGGATTTGAATGAGGTTTTTTTGATTGATAAACACAAAAATTATTACCATTTTCCAACCCAAAATAAAAATGACATAGCCGCCAACATCTTTAAATCTATATATCTGCACATGGGACAATCCTGAGCTTGGAATACTATATATCCATTTGATGTTTTGATTTTTTTTAAGGTGTCCTAATTCTCTTAATTCTGTATTTCATTTGTTGACATGTGTTTTAAGTTGGGCTTAAAATTTATGCGTATCTGTTGCTGCTGCTGCATATACTGAATCCTGTTGGTTGTTATTGTCGTCGTTATTTTTCTGGGATCGGTTTGATGGTTATTTTGTTTTTTTCCTTTAACTGATTGTATGGAAAACTGGTTTTTCTATTGGTAAAATGATAAGATGATCAATCATTTGACCTGTTGTTTATTTTGACATTAAAATTATATAAAGCCGCAAAAAGTATGTCTACTAATTGTCATTGAGTACAATGCTGTCTAACAAAGACGAAATTTTAGTTATGCCTGGGGTATATGATGCATTAACCGCAAAAATTGCAGAGCAAGTTGGCTTTAAGGCAATTTTTCAGACTGGATATGGAACCTCGGCATCTATGTTGGCAATGCCTGACTTTGGTTTTTTGAGCATGGCTGAAACATTGGAGACTGCAAGAAGGATAACAAGGGCAGTTAGCATTCCTTTGATAGTTGATGTTGATACTGGATATGGGAACCCATTAACTGTTTGGAAATTGGTAACTGATCTCCAAAAGATTGGTGCCTCGGGGATTTTTTTGGAGGATCAGGTTTGGCCAAAAAGATGCGGCCACATGACTGGCAAGGATGTAATTAGCGATGATGAGTATATCCCTAAATTAAGGTCAGCTATCGACGCGAAAAAAAACAACCCAAACTTCATTATTGTCGCTAGAACTGACGCAAGGGCCCCTCTTGGTATTGATGAGGCCATAAAGCGCGGAAAAAAATACCGGGAGGTTGGTGCTGATGTTGTATTTGTGGAGGCGCCCCATTCTGTTGAAGAGCTAAAAGACATATCATCGAAGATTGATGCGCCTCTGGTGGCCAATATGATTGAGGAGGGCATTACACCCAATTTGACTGCGGATGAGCTTTTGGATTTGGGGTACAGCATAGCCATTTTCCCATTGTCTGGCCTATATTCTGCAACCTTTGCCATATACGACACATTTAAAACGCTAAAGCAAACCGGAACCACAAAGCTATTGGTAGACAAAATGATAAAATTTGGGGAATTCAACAAGCTTGTTGAACTTGACAAATACATGGACATGGAAAAAAAATACACATGATGGTTTTGTAGACCTATTTTTTTTCCTTTCCTTTTACTGATTCCTTTTGAAAATATCGCTCAATTATCATCATTATTATTGTTATTATTATTTGCTGATTGCTTTTGGAATAGGGTGCCTAATACGACTGGTGCCATTAGCAATCAGTTACCCTTACCCAGTGGGCTATGATACCATAAATTACTATCTGCCCAACCTGTATCATTTTGACAGTAACTGGGTAAACCTTGTTACCGAATTTCCGATTTACATAGCAACTGTTTACCTGTTTTCGTTAATTTTTTCTGCCGATTTTTATTATTCTTTCTTGGCGTCCAATGTTGCCCTGTACGGTTTTTTTTCTGTGACCATTTTCTTGTTAAGTAACAAAATATTGAACCAACCGTTAAAGGTGAGCTTGGCCTTTGCTGTTTTTGTTGTCTTTCAACTTGGCACCTTACGGATATCATGGGATTTGTTCCGTGATCTCTTTTCCCTCATAATGTTCAACCTTTTCTTGCTGTTGATTTATTACCTTGACAAAAAGAAATCGTGGAACCATTTTATCTCCATCCTAGCCATTTTTTCTGTTTCCATCCTAACCGTTTTTTCAGATCGCATGATTGGCATGCTGCTTATTTTTGTCTCCTTTGCTTTTTCACTCATATACAAGCAAAAGTACCTTTTTGCCATCAATGCTGTTTTCACTTTTTCTTTTCTGTTTTACTTTTTGACTTTTGATAAGATTACCTTTTTTTCTGCTAACGTAAACTTTTTGGAGACGCTTTTAAACCCTTTATACGAAAGGAACACTTTTTCAGGACTTGACATATCTGTTCTCTTTTTGTCCTTATATGGAGTCTTGGTGCCACTTTTTGCCTATGGATTCTTTAAAACCAAACTTAAAGGCAGTGTATTGATTATTAAAGTTCCATTGCTGCTTACCTTGTTGTTATCCCTCACCTGGGTCTTTGTTCCAAACTATGGCTACCTTGTGCCAGAGCGATGGTTACTAATATTTGGAATATATATGTCGCTGATTGCAATCCATGGGTTCTTTTTGATAGTTGACTCCCGTTTGGGTTTGAAGAAGAACAACAACAAGGCAAGAAAAGGTATTGTGCTTTTGTTTTTGCTTTTGTTTGTGGCATACGGAGCCTTGTTTGCGACAATGCCTTATGCTGTTACATTTTCCCTTCCATCTCTATTTCAGCAAAATACGGGATTTGTTTTTCCGATGTCTATGCTGTTTAACTCTTTGGATATCAAAGATAATCTTGAGATGGTAAGGTCAATTGAATGGATAAACTCAAACACTGCAAAAGACTCTACAATAGTTGGCACAAAACACTGGAGGGGATGGTTTTCTTTGTTTTTGGATGAGCCTAGAAAATACATTTTCACTGAGAGTTTTGTTAATACTGGTGATGATGATGATGCTGTTGTTTCACCCAGCCAAAAAGGGCGCCTTGGTTTTTCCTATTCGCTTGAAAGGAACCTGACATCGTATCTATGCCCACCCACCAACCCCTCGGGTGATGACATTAACCCCCAACCACCATCAGGTCAAACCAAACCATCCGTCTATTTCATCGACTATGGCGATAAGGCCTATGGCAATGACGATTCGTTCCTCTCCAAGGTGGACTACAAATCAAAAAAATTTGTTATCTATGATTTGTCAGGTCATTATGTGTGCAACCGGTGATTTCCGATTTCGGGTTCTATGGTTTTTACCTTAGTTTCAGGATGGATTTTATTCTGTTTGATTGGGTTTTTCTTGTGAATTTCCTTATGTCCTGGGGATACATGCTGTCATATCCGCTGTCTTTTGGC
>JBKJYK010000020.1:0-2585 GCA_046715515.1 Candidatus Nitrosocosmicus sp. | reverse complement strand
ATTGGTTTAATGAGTTAAATCTTTATACTTTTTCCTTATCTCTATCACGTATATGTCTCTTCTTCAAAGTCAGAGATTCAATATTTGCTATGGCAAAAAAAGGTTTCAAAGTCTTACGATTACAAGTTAAAGTTCATTATCAGGAAGAAGGTGACCAACCATATAGGTAATAAGATTACTCGTTATCCAATATTGTAGGAGCTAGGATGATAGAAATAGCATTATTGATTTTATGGGTTATAGCGGCGGCCATATGATGACTCATACCTTTGGTAAAATAATATCATGGCCCAGATGGCCCTACAACAGGGGCTAGCTGCTGTTATTATGTTTATGTTTATATGTTAGAATCCCCAAGTCTACCTGATGGATTCGAATCCCACTCCCCGCGCTTTAAACGAGGGTTCTATCTATATTATTAAATATCTAAAAATTGACAATTGTAATAGTTGGAATCTCATAAAGAATCCTACATAACAATCCAAGTGATTACAAATGGAGAAGTTTACGCTAGTTTAGAGAAAAAGATAAATTTAATTACGAAAACCCTTTCAAGGCCTTATTTTAATAAAATACTAAAGAACCTTATTGAGAATAATGCAAACAACACCGAAATAATCTGCATTATATAATCGCAGAACAAACAGAGCTAAACATCAAAGATTCAACTAAAGAAGGCAAAATAAAAGTTCTTGTATGGCTTTCAAACTTTCATAAAAATATCTCATTTAAAGAAATGTAAAAACAGGATATCTTGGATAATATAAACGATTTACGGAAATCACCTATAGAAGACCCTGAAAACAAATGGATTGGGAATTACAATGGCAGACAAGTCATACTACTAAGTTTTTCAAATGGCTTTAATATCCAAATGAAGATTATAGAACAAGATTAACCCCCAGGTGTATACAAGGGATAAGAAAACTTCCAAGGAAAGAAAAAACCTCTTACAAGCCAACGGATATTTGGGAATCAAGAGAGCATGTCATATTCTTAAGATATTGTCCTTACAAGAGAGATAGGTCTATCATTCATTAGCCAATGATATATCTGCAAGACCTAGTGAAATTTATAATTTGGAGGTCAAAGCTATAAAGTTTAATGTTACAGATAAAGGCATCCAATATGCGGAAGTAAGAATTACACAGGGCAAAACTGGATCGAGAACTGTACCTCTAATTTACTCATTGCTATATCTTAAGGAATGGCTAGAAGAGTATCCTATGGGCAATGTATTGGATTCATATATTTTTATTTCACAGGAAATAATCATGGTTCTAAATTAACATTGGATGGACTTTCCAGTCATTATGACTATTACAAAACAAAGTATTTTCTAAAGTTGCTTGATGACAGTAATGTTCCTCATGTAGAAAAAGCATTTATTAAAAATATGCTAACAAAGCCATGGAACCTATATGTTTTTAGGCATAGTGCTTTAACCGAAAAAAGCCAGATACTATCTGTATCAGTCCTTAAGGACCATGCAGGATGGAACATGTCAAGCAAAATGGCATTCATGGATAAGATGAAGGAGAGGTAGATGAAGAATGTGGTGGTGATGGCAGCGACTCACTATCCTGAATACATAAAGATTCAATAAACTCGATCTAACCATTCTCACATTATTACATTCATCATACTACTTTACAAAGGTAGGGCAAATGAAAATGTTGCACCCTTTCCATCCTCGTTGCTTTGTGCCCATATCTTTCCACCATGAGCCTCAATTATGCTCTTGGAAATATAGAGGCCTAGCCCAGTACCCTGAAAGGACTTTGTTGCAAATTTTGTGAATAACTTTGGCATTATCTCTTTGTCTATCCCTTTGCCATTATCTTTTATAGAAACAACAATTGTTCCTTTGCTTCCTTTAGTTTCTCTGTCGGATTCCTTGTGTTCCACTAATATGGAAATAACACCTCCATTCTTTTGGGGAATAAACTTGATGGAGTTGTTAATTAGATTTGAGAATACGCGGCTAATGCCATTTCTATCTGCATGTATGGTCAAATTATCATCATCAGACGAATATACAAATTTTATATTTTTAGAGTTGGTATTACTTTTGTAACTATTGATAACCTCAAGTATTATTTCTTTGGCTGTGAAATATTCCTTATTTAATTGAAGCGAATTGCTCTCGATTTTGGATACCTCTAATATGTCTTCAGACAGTTTTTTTAGTCTCTGTGCATTTCTACCTATGACCTCAAGCAATTCCCTGTATTCGATCTCTTTTGTTTTGTTCTTAAGAATATTTGTAATGCCAAGTATTGGCTGAATCGGAGTCCTTAGCTCATGGGCCGCTGTGTTGATAAACTCTTTTTGCAGCCTGTCACTAACCTTAAGTTGTTCATTAGCCAACTCAAGTTTTTTATTGGATGTTGAGAGGTTTTCATTTACTTCTTTTAACTCGATCGTTCTTTCTTTAATCCTCTTGTCCAAAATACTGTTCATCCTGCTCAGAAATAAGATCAATATCGTGACTGCGGCAATAATGCCAACAAAAAGGGAGAACATCTCTAATCGTTCGTTTGTTAACAAGCTGTAGATTTTCGAATAGATTGTTGAGGTAGGGG
>JBKJYK010000019.1:0-2593 GCA_046715515.1 Candidatus Nitrosocosmicus sp. | reverse complement strand
TCCTTTACTTTGTTTTTTGCCTTGTTGAGTGTTTCTGAACTTGGTTTTCCTTCAGCATGGTCTTTTGTAGTCTCTGCCTTTGCATCTATATCTTGCTCTGCATTTTTCATTTTCTTTACCGAGTTATCTATGCCGTCCATTAGCCTATATTGAATAACATTGTTTATAAATCTAGTTTAATTTTATACAGTTGAAATTGCTTATAGGGTGACATATCAATGAGTCCAGATAGATTAAAGTTTCTTTAGATAATGTTATTATATTAATTCGTCTTAATTTTGCTCTCCCCTATCAATTCAATGAGCAAATCACGATATAATAAATCCAATGAAATTGGGTGCAATTAGGGAAATATGTAATATACTATTCTTTAATAATATAGATGATGGTAATAACAAATAACACATCAATAGTTTTTACGCTATCAATAATAGTAGCAACAGGGATTGTAGGCTTCGCATCAATTGCTTTGAGTCAAGACGCATTTGCAAAACATGAATTAAATGGCACACTCTCAGGTCAGCAGGAAGTGCCTCCAGTAGATACACAGGCTACAGGTGCAGCAGAATTCATTCCAGTTGTACCAAATAACGAAACCATAGATTTTAGCGTTAATGCTACAGGTATAGAGGGTGTAACAGCAGGTCATATTCATAGCGGAGCTCAAGGTGAAAATGGTCCAGTTGTTGTAACTTTGTTCCAGTTTGATTCTGCTCAAAATGAGGTTTCAGAAAACGGAACAATTGCTGCAAATAACCTGGAAGGACCTATGAAAGGAAAGACCATACCTGATTTGATATCCTCATTGAAAAACTCAAGTACATATGTTAATGTCCACACCGAACAAAATCCAAATGGTGAGATAAGAGGGCAAATATCAAGTTCATATCCTTAACTGTGTAGGCAATAACAATAAAACAACACCAATTATTTTTTTATAACACTCTTCATTTATCCATTGAAATAACTAAATATTGATATTCTGTTGCATTGACAACCGTCGATTGCATAAGTTTATTTAATATCTAAATTATTGATGTCATTCCAATTCACAATTGTAATTAGTGTTACATTTAGCATCAAATTTAACAGACAAATGGCTAAATGATAAGATAAAAATTCTTAGTCATATCGAATCGACAAGATTTTCACCACGATTAACGCTTTCTTTTCCTAGTTGTTTTTTCAGAAATATTTACTTTTATAGTAAATAGTATTATTGACACATCTATTTGAGGACAGTGAAAAAATAGATAATTATATTACTAAAGCAAGAGATAACGTTTCTAGAATGTAAATAAATTTACTTGTGCATTAGGAAAAGATTCTTTCTACAATAATTAATCTACTCAAATATTTCTTTTTGACTGAGTATCAGCAGATTTACACTCCACTGATCCCAATATTCTTCACTATGGAATAATCAATCATTTAGCACCCTATTTATTACATTGGACGCTTGGTTTATTGCTTCCTCTGTGGCTGGTGTAGAAGCAAGTGCGTTTAGCATCATAAAGTCATGGACAGTGCCAAGATATCGAACTGAAGTAACAGGCACATCTGCTTCCATCAGTTTATGTGCGTAAGCTTCGCCTTCATCACGCAGAACATCATTTTCATCAGTAATGATTAATGTTGGTGGTAAACCCTTTAGCTGCTCTATGGGTGCTTGCAATGGGGAAACATGTGGGTCTTTTGGATTTGTTTGATTGTCAAGATAATTGTTCCAGAACCACATCATGGCATCACGAGTAAGATGGTACCCATTTTGGTATTCTAAATAAGATGTAGTGTTAAAATTTGTGTCGGTAACTGGATAGAAAAGAGCTTGTAATGATATGTTTGGACCGTTATCACGCTCCTTGGCTAATAATGCAACTGCAGTAGCCATATTGCCACCAACGCTATCACCAGCAACTGCTAATCTTGATGAATTAACGTTGATGCTTTGACTATTATCAGCTACCCATTTTGTTGCAGTATATGCTTCTTCCAATGGTATAGGGTATTTGGCCTCAGGAGATGGAGTGTAGTTAACAAAAACAACTGTGACATTTGCACTATTGGCCAACTGTTTTACCAATCTTTCATGAGTGTCATAGCCACCTAATACCCATCCACCACCATGAAAATACATGACAACAGGTAAAACTTGGTTATCACTAACTCCTCCAGGGCGAATGATTTGGATTGGCAACTGCTTGGTATTGTTATCATCATTTGTGGGATCATTAAAAGGGATTGTAGTGTTTTCTACGTTTGCTTGAGGTAGTTTAACAGGATATGAGGATTGAAGTCCGGATAGGGCTGCTCGGGCCTCGTCAGGTGGCAAGGTGTTTATGGGGGGACTATTTTTTGCCTTCAGGTCCAGCAAAAAGGCTTTAGCGCCCTGTTCAATTCCTGTATAATTTGTTGAATTAACACAGTACGCTAATTGATCTGTATTATGGGGTGTGTTTGGAGAGATACCATACATGTTACCTGCAATTAAAAAAGACATTGCAATCAATGTAGTGCAAAAAAAGGATTTAGAAAATACTTGATTATAACTTAATTTAATCAATGATTAATTGATTGTAACATACATTAAATA
>JBKJYK010000018.1:0-3867 GCA_046715515.1 Candidatus Nitrosocosmicus sp. | reverse complement strand
GGATAGGCGGTCACTGCCTACCAAAAGACACAAAAATGTTTGTCAACTCATCCAATGCAATGAAAAGCAAAATACTGCAGGCGGCAATAGAGATAGATGAAGACTACAGGGAATATATCCAAAACAGAGACAGAGGAGACAAAATTATTCAATTAAAAAACAAAGAGGACAATCAAAAATCCCTACTGTTTCAATGAATGTTTATCTTTAAGACTGCAAACAGTTTTAGAGATTTTCTCGGTGTCGAAGCAGTTTCTCATGTCTACAATGGTTATCTGTTTCTTGAATTTTTCTATATCCACATTACTAGAGCACATAAATGGCGATGGCGAAACGGATCCTACTATTTTCCCATTGCCATCAACCCCATTTTCCATTAAATTAATCAATGCATTACCCGGATAATGACCAACAGTATCTTTTCCGCATAGTATGATATATTCAAGTAGAGGATGGGTGATACAAAAATTTATCAATGTATCTATGCCCTTATTTTCAGAATGCAATCTACCTGCAATCAACAAGTCATTCATCAGATCTGACTTTGAAATTTTTATCAAAAGATCAATGCTTGATAAAGTACACACAGAAATACTAGACCCATTACCTTTGAAAACCTCAACAGGAATTGGAAATAATATCCTACAAGCTTCACCTGCAAGGTACTCTAGTTTGTTCTTAAACTCCACTAGTTTTTCAAACCCCAGCTTACCTTTGAATACGGCTTTATTTTCAAAAATGGAGCCTGACCTTCAGTCCAGGGATCTTTTCTAACCCAATCAAACTTGTTAAAGAACCCTGTGTATATATTTGTAAATGGTTCGCCTCGCTCAATAATTTCAACATCCCCGCAAATAACTATACCTTTATGATTTTGAGGCACATATTCATCTACAACTAGGCTAACAAGCGGATTGTTGTTGATATCTTTAAGTTTTTTTGTACTGTAATCGGTAGAAATGAAAAAACAACCATCCATAAAAATATAACAAACAGGAACAACATGAGGTCTATTCCTAACGGATGTAGCCAATCTGCAACATTCATTATTAACTATGAAATTAAGTTCCTCAAAAGAAAAATCAAAAGCCACAGAAAGTTAAACACTAATTTAAAATATAAGCATACCCGTTAGTTACAAAAACAATTCTTTTAAAAGCATATGAAAGCAATACACTTTTGTTTATAATAAAATGACAGAAAATGGCTTAATCATTGTTTATTATGGAAATGGAAAGGGAAAGACAACAGCAGCTTTAGGGGTCGCATTAAGAGCAATAGGATATGAGCATAATGTTTGCATGATTCAATTCATCAAGGGAGAATGGGATTATGGAGAGCTATATAGTTCCAACAAACTTAAACCCTATTTTGAGTTGATAGTTACAGGCAAAGGATTTGTAGGAATAATTGATGATGATCACCTTATTGACGAACACATACAATCATCAAAAAACGCAATAAGAATAGCAAGAGAAAAAATAAGATCTAACAAATACAATATAATTATTCTAGACGAAATAAACTATGCAATCAAGTTAAACCTAATTACAGAAAACGAGGTAATTAGCATGTTGGAATCAAAACCAACAGAACTAAATATTATTTTGACAGGAAATTATCTTTCTAATAAAATATTAGATTTGGCTGACCTTGTAACAGAGATGAAAGAAGTGAAACACCCTTATAAAAAAGGCATCAGAGCCAAAAAGGGAATAGACTTCTAAACCATAAAAGCAAAACTAATTAATCTATCAAAATGGTTTAATTATATTGAGTATTTCTGAAACAAATAAACTTCCTGAAGTAGGTGAGATAGTAATAGTTACGGTCAAAGAGGTTACAGGACATGGAGCATATGTAACACTTGACGAATATGACAACCTTACAGCCTTTCTTCACATATCAGAGATAGCTACAGGATGGATAAGAAATATCGAAAGATATGTAAAACTAAAACAGAAGACAGTGCTCAAAGTAATAAGAGTTAATCAGGCAAGATCAGAAGTAGATTTATCTTTAAAGCAAGTTACTGGAGAAGAAAAAAAATCAAAAGTAATTGAAGTAAAAAAAGATGAAAAAGGATCAGCTTTTATGGATATTATAAAAACAAAACTAGGTTATGATCAAACTACAATACAAGAAATAAGTGATAAATTAACTCAGAAATACGATTTTATATACGATGCATTTGAAGCAGTAGCAGTCAAGGGGACAGAAATACTAAGTAGTATGGATTTCAAACCAGAAGTAATTGAGGCCATAGAATATGAGAGCAAAAAAATTCAGATACCCCATATAGAAGTAAGGGCAGTTCTTGAAATTATAGTTAAAAAGGGCAATGGCATTGAGGTGATTAAAAACATTTTGACCTCCGTAGAGGGCTCAAAAAATAATGCAAAAATTGACATAACCTATGTTGGCGCTCCAAAATATAGGATAACAGTTACCGCAGAAAATTTTAAAATCGCAGAAAAGGTGTTAAATCAAGTATTAGAAAAAGTTAAAAACAATATAGAGAAAAATGGCGGGTCGTTTAAATTTACAAGAGAAGAATCCAAAAAAACCCACTCCAACATATAAATTAAAAGAAATGAAGCACAGAATTAGAAAATGCAGAATCTGCCAAAATTACACTCTAAAGGAAATCTGTCCAATATGCAAAATAGAAACAAATGACCCACATCCACCCAAATTTTCATTAGAGGATAAATACATAAGGTACAGAGTACTTGACGCACACAGAAAATGAATTAACATACAATAAACAAAAATAAGATTTGATAATTGTAATATGATACAAAATACACACAAACAACACAATTAAAAATTTTCTTCAAACTCCTTATTTGAAAGGGGCGGTTCCAAAAAATTATTCTAAAACAGTATCTGTGGCGTTGGTGTTTTTGGTTAAATTGACAACAACAGGAATCAGATCTCTGGTTTGGTTTACGGAGCTAAAGTTATTACCAGTACTGGTGTTGTTGCCCAATGGGGAGTTTTTAGATATGCTTTGAATGGCTGTAACATTTGATGGAGTGGCATTAATTACCTGCTCTATTGGAATAGATGTGGCGTTGGTGTTCTTCATTTCTTCTATCATCAGAGGTATTAAGGAAAGTGCAGTATAATTGACACCAAAATCCAAACTGTCACTTCCAGTTAAATTACCTTCTTGGGCAAAAGAAATTAAATTGGTTTCAACCGAAGAGAAAAGGTAAGTATTAGAAGCAAATAAAGAATTTGAAATTACAAACAAAAAAACCGATGAGATGACAATATTAAGCCTTTTGATATTTTTAGGTCTCATAATACCTAATGGAATAAAGATAAAATAAATATATTACTATTGATGTGCTAATCGAATAAATTAATTGTTTGATTGACTAGTTTCAGAATTTTGGAAAATAATTAAAAAGAAAAAAGGTTTTTTGGTTTATCTGCCAATGCACAGGCCGTCTGGCACTGATGTGTGGCAGAGGTTGTCGGTGAATCCGTTTTCATTTATGTTGGTTGGAAGACCATTGCCGTTGTTGATGTCCACTCCGCTGTTTTGCACTATGGTGTTTGTGTTCACGTTGTTCTCAGTGCTTTGTCCATCCAAGAACACACCGTTAACTGAGCCTGTTATTGTATTGAAGTCAAGGACGTTCTCTGCAGAGTTCACAAGTGTCACACCTGCCAATTGGTTGTCTGTGAGCATGTTCTGGTGCATTGTTGTCCCGCTAGATGAGTGTGATGCCACACCTATGCTGTTTGAGAACATGTTGTTTGTTTCGATGTTTGTGTTCTTGGCTCCGGTGTTGAATATTGCAATCTGGTTTCCTGTGAAGGTTACTTTGGAGACCTTATTGTCTGACCCACCGG
>JBKJYK010000017.1:0-11230 GCA_046715515.1 Candidatus Nitrosocosmicus sp. | reverse complement strand
TTGTATGGATACGCTGTGTTAGGCTATTATCAAATAAGCCTGCAGTTTTTGTTGTTTGTTGGCATGATACCGATTAGCCTATACCAATACCTCTTGTCCTCTGAATCAGCCGACACGGAAAAAACAAAGCTTAGGGTTTTAGGTTATGGAGTATCGGTCATACTTGCCCTCTTACTGTTTGTGGCCAGCCCATGGCTAATCCAAAAATTCTTTCCAAATTTTGAAAACTCCATTGACGCCCTTAGGATAGTGAGTATTGGAATTATGCCCATGACCATGGTATGGACCATAAATTCTAGATTGTTCAAAATAGGCAAAAGCAAGTTTGTAGCTATTGGCTCTGCAATATATTTGTCTGTTCAAGTCACTCTCATCTACTTATTGGGTAATGCGTTGGGAGTGATGGGACTTGCAATTGCATTGGATATAGCACTTACCGTCCAGGCGGCTTTTTTATACTTTTACCAAAAGAGTATAAAAAAAGATTTATTGCAATAGATGTAGGAAAATCCTTTGTCTTCAACTAAATCAAATTAAATTGCTATGGTGGTACCTTCTGCATTGCCCAGGCTACTTCCGTTTTTTGCCTATTGAGCATGCCCACAACCAGTTTTAGCCATCCCGTATCATAATTCAATTACAACTGTTTTTGGTGCAAGGATAACAATCACAATTGTAATTTGGTTTTGATGGTTTTGCACTAGCACTTTCCTGTGCGGTGGTCGGCAAGTAACTAATTGTCATAATATGTTAGCGGTATGTTGCATGATATAGGCCACAAACCCGGATTAAAGGTGGTTAGAATGACCCATCACCCAACGTTGGTCTGCGCTGGGCCAAAAAAAAAAAGACAGGAAATCTTATTTTGGCACAGGACAATTAATCACAAACACACATTGTACCCTCGTTGCTGCGTTTATTTTGCAATGCTTCGCAAACCTATTCTGATGTGCTCATTCTAAACAAAAACAGAATTATGTTTTTATAAAAAAATATCAATAATTTTTAAGGGATGAGCGAAATAAAAATGTGTGGTAAAATCCGATTTGTCCTTGGAAGCTCAACAACAAGAACAGCAGCAACAGCAGCAACAGCAAAATTACTATTTGAAAAAACTTCCAGAAAACATACCTTCGCTATTGCTTTCTTCTGTTTATGTGGGGGAGAAGAGATCGGTATTCCTGAAATTTTACAATCCAGAGGATTCCCAAATATACTTTTGGAGCGAGTATTTCATTGATAATGGTAACAAGATCAACAAACATCAACCCTATTGTTTTGTAAAGGAATTGTATGCCGATCAGGTTAAAACAATAGTTAATAAAGAGTCACATAGATTCAAAATAGAAAAAGTAAAAAAACAGGATGATATTGAGGACAAAGAGATTGATGTCTTTAAAATAATAGCTCCTGACCCCCTTTCAATTGGGGGAACAGACAGTAGCTTTAGAGAAAAAGTGACATCGTGGGAAGCCGACATAAGGTATCACGATAGTTATTTGTTTGATTCCGGTCTTATTCCTGGGGCATTTTATAGCAGAAAAGGCGACAGTTTAGTATTCCACGAGTTTCCAATCCCCAAAAAAGTTGATCAGTATCTTGATAACCTCTTCCAATCCAATTTCCAAAAAAATGACCTAAAAAACAATGAATACGACAAGTTTCTTTTAAAATGGTCCCGATTGCTAAACCAACCAATCCCCGACATCAAAAGAATATCCTTGGATATAGAGGTGGATTCCGAAGAGGGGCGAATGCCTACAGCAAGGGATCACGACAAAGTCATTACGGCAGTTGGTTTGTCAGCCTCCGATGGGTTCAGAAGGGTATTTGTCCTAAAAAAAAATTCCGATTATGATCTCTCAAAGTTAGACACAGCGACAGTGGAACTGTGCGATAGCGAAAAAGAGCTAATACTAAAAGTCTTTGCCGTGATTCAAAGTTATCCTATCGTCCTAACCTTCAATGGTGATGATTTTGACATGCCTTACCTTTATGCCAGGGCACAGGATCCAGAAATAGACCCTGCCACCAGAAAGGCCATAGACAGGGAATTGATACCCATTTTGGTAAAAAAAGAATCCTACATAAAGAGGGGTATTCAGGCAGACCCCGTATCGCTGAAATTTGGAATACATATCGATTTATTTAGGACTTTCCAAAATAGATCAGTCCAAAACTATGCATTCAGTCATAAATATTCGGAGTTTACCCTAAATGCGATTTGTGAGGCTCTCCTTAATGACTCCAAAATAGATTTTGACGGGAACATAAGCGACCTTCCTATTGAAAAGCTGTCTGAATACTGCCTCAAGGATGCGGACTTGACCTTCCGTTTGTCGTCATTTAATGATAATTTGCTCATAAAGTTGTTAATTATAATTTCCAGAATATCCAGGATGTCTATAGAGGACATTACAAGGTTTGGGGTGAACCAATGGATTAGGTCCATGATGTTCTATGAGCATAGGCAGCAAAATATCATCATACCCAGGAGGGAAGAATTACAGCAAAAGGGGACATCCTCTACCGTTGCCATCATAAAAGAGAAAAAATACCGTGGTGGCCTTGTGGTTGAGCCCGTTTTGGGAATACATTTCAATGTTGTAGTTGTAGATTTTGCCAGCCTGTACCCAAGCATAATCAAGGTTCACAACTTATCCTACGAGACAGTTAACTGCCCTCATGAAAAATGCCGCAACGACCCAAACACTCACATTGAGCAGACAAACCATTGGGTCTGTAAGGAAAAACGGGGTATGACGTCTGTGCTGATAGGAACCTTGAGGGACCTGAGGGTTAACTATTACAAGTATCTTTCAAAGGATAGTTCGCTATCCACGGAGGATAGGCAACTCTACGGGGTAGTTAGCCAAGCCATCAAAGTTATTTTAAATGCAACCTATGGTGTCATGGGTGCTGAAATATTTCCCTTATACTGTTTGCCTGTGGCCGAGGCAACAGCCGCAATTGGAAGAATTACCACAACCAAAACCATAAAAAAATGCGACCAAGATAACATTTCGGTTGTGTACGGGGACACAGACTCTCTCTTTCTAAAAAACCCATCTCAAGACGGGCTGAACACTATCTCCTCATGGGCAAAAAAAGAGTTGGGCATAGATTTGGAGATTGACAAAAGATACAGGTATGTTGTTTTTAGTGCATTAAAAAAAAATTACCTCGGTGTGTTGGAAGATGGTACTGTGGACGTAAAGGGACTGACTGGAAAAAAATCCCACACCCCGCCAATTATTAGGCATGCTTTCTATGACATATTGAATGTGCTAAAGGAGGTTTTTTCTGAAAACGATTTTGAAAAGGCCAAGGAAAAAATAAAGAAAATAGTGCAATCCATTGCGGAAGACCTGGAAAAAAAAAGGATTTCCCTTGAGGAATTGAGTTTTAATGTCATGGTGAACAAATCCCCAAGCAACTATGGAATTAAATCCTCAGAAAAGAGAAGCGACAAATCCGTTTCCCTTGATGGCAAGGAAAACGAGATAGAGAACATTAAGGGAATACCACAGCACATAAAGGCCGCAAAACAATTGGTGGATATGGGAAAACAGGTAAAGGCCGGTGATATCATCTCATATGTCAAAACCAGGACTTTGGATGGTGTAAAACCCGTGGCATTAGCCAACCAAATGGATATTGACACTGAAAAGTACCTGGAGACAATGGAGTCCACATTTGACCAAATTCTATCGTCATTAAATTTGAATTTCAAATCAATTATTGGAAAACCGCGTCAGACAAACCTGGATGAACTGTTTTGGAGTTAACCCATAATAATCCACTGTTTTGTAAAACAACAATTTGGCACACTGGTTAAAATGGCCGACCTCTCATTGTTGGAAAACCTGTTCATAAAGCCCGAACACACAAACTCAAAATGCTGTTTTTGTGATGTTCCAAAACCGATATCCTTTCGGGAATCAAATGTGAGTGTGATTGGTCTTCCGATAGACATTACCACCACATTTGGCAAAACAGCTTCCTTTGGCCCCGAATCCATTCGAACAACCTCTGCAAATCAGATAGAAACACTAGTCTTTGAAAAAAACCTCGAGGTTTATGACAGATCCCTGATATATGACATGGGTGATTTACTTTTGGCAGCCACCAAAAAAAATGTTGACTTCAACAACAAAAATGAGATAAAGTCATTCTGGAATGAGTTTGATAGTCAGGTTTCAAAAGTGATACCTCTTTTGTTGGAACTTGGCAAGAAACCTGTGTTTTTGGGTGGGGAGCATACAATCACTTATTCTCTGTTCAAAGAGTTTTCAAAAAAAAATCCATTGCTGTTGCATTTTGATGCCCACAGGGATCTAAAGCCGATTTACAATGGCATGGAAATTTGCCATACCACCCCGTTTTACCATTTGGTAAATGAAGGGTACGTAAAAGGTCATGACCTGGTACAGATAGGAATACGACAAGCCGATAAAGGTGAAAATCAATTTGCGGCAGACAATGGAATCACAACCTTTGATGCTTGGCATTGCCACAACTCATTTGCCTCAATAATTGATTGGATTAAATCAAAGTCCCGAAATAGAAACATCTACATCTCTTTTGATATTGATGTGTATGACATCTCCTATGTCCCCTGTACAGGAACACCAGAACCATTTGGGTTAAACCCTTTCCAAATTTGTGAGATAATTGATAACATTGACGAATCCTCCAGTCTAGTTGGAATGGATTTTGTAGAGACTGGCTTAAAAAACGGTGATTACAGGGAGGGGGCTTTGGCAACCAATACCCTGTTGAGAATCCTGACCCATAATTTTATAAAAAAATCATAAGATGCGGTTTGCTGGTGCCAAAACATAACCGGCACACAAATATAAAGAACTGGGTGTGACTGTCACATCATTATTTTGGGCCGGGCCGATAGAAATTCAGGAAGGTTTATTGGTAGAAAAGGCTTGTCTTTGACCATGTTCTTTATTGTTTTTTGGATTTCCCCGGCCGTTAGTTCCTGATTGCTCTTATTTATCCTGTCTCGAACAGAGATGATGTTGTTTGATGCTTCCTTTTTGCCTATGATTGCTATGTAGTGAATCCACTCCATTTCCGCCTCTCTTATGCGTTTGGATAGCGATTCGTCCCTATCGTCAATATCAACACGGATGTTGTTTTCTTTAAGGTAGTTGCTAACTTCTACACATTTTGGGATAAAATCTTTGTCCACCGGAATCAACCTTATCTGAGTGTTCATTAGCCACAGTGGCAAATGGGGAGTTTTTCCCTCTTTCATTAGCTGGGCGGATTTTTCCAATAGTGCAAAAATCACCCTTTCGATAGCTCCGCTAGGGGAGTTGTGCAAAATTATTGGGTTTTGTTTTTCACCATTCTCATCCACAAACGTGATTCCATAACGCAATCCGTTTTCAATGTCAATCTGATCTGTGGATAGGGCGGAGGCCTTTCCCAAATTATCCAAGTAATTAAATTCCCACTTCAGCACAAAATAAAAGAATCTCTCTTTCCACATTTCTACCAATATTGGCTTTTTAATCTTTTGGCAAATCTGTTTGATAAAATCCTTGTTGTCTAGATAAAATTCCTCTGTAAACCTTATCGCCATCTCAAGATCATCTGATAGTGAGAGACCAATTTCCTCAATAACTGAAATCGACAACTCCAATCTCCTCATAAACTCCTCTTTTGACTGTTCCATATCCTTGCAAAATGCGTGACAATCTGGCATACTAAATGCCCTCAATCTCCTTAAACCAACAAGTTCGCCGCTTTTCTCCCTTCTAAAACTATACCTTGTAAGCTCGTACAGCTTTAAGGGCAAATTTTTATAAGAAATTTGAAAATCCTTTGCCATCAGGAACTGGCCAAAACATGCTGCAAAACGAAGGAACAGCTCTTTTTGGTCGGATTTAAGGTTGTATTGTCTTGCTGGGAACCTGTTGAAATAGCTCTCCATGGACGGGTGATGAGAGTCGTACATTATAGGAGTCTCAACTTCCATCCCTCCATATTGAGATACTTTTTTTGTTATGTGTTGCTCCAAAAGGGATTTCATTAACCTGCCTTTTGGGTAATACCTCATGTTTCCAGGGTCAGAGGCCGGCTCATAGTCCGCAATCCCCAATTTTCTCATTAGTTTAACGTGCGGTGGTTGTTCATCTATTGTTCTTTTCTTTTGCAGCTCATAGTTTAATAACGCTTTCAGGTTGCCATCATTTTTTTTGTACTTGTAATCTTCATGCGGTATCATATTGCCATCAGTGTCCAAAACATACCAAAAAGATTTCAAGGAGCTTTCTGCAGATAGGGCATTTGAGGTTGTGGATAGGGTATCACCTTCGCTATGGTTTATTTGTTTATTGACGGTCACGCCTTCTCCCCTTTTTGTAAATGCTTTAGAGTTCTCAGCTAAAGGATGCCCTTTGATTTTTAGGTGTAGTTCTTTGGTCCAACCAAACGGCGCTCTGGTTACCCTTACATCCCTTAGGCTTTCTTTTAGTTCTTTTTCAATTTTCCTCAACAGATCATACGCATTTTGGGGGGATTCCAAATTTGAGCTTAGATGCGAATAGGGATACAATAAAACTGAATTGCACCCAATTTTATTCAAATAAATTTTAACTTCATTTATAAAGTCTTTGATTATCAGTTCGTCATTGTCGTCTTTTTCTATAGACATCAAAATAACAACCGATTCCTCGATTCTCTTTTTTTCTTTTGTGATGCCATCTTCGGCTTCCTTAATTTCGGTATTAACGGGATAATATTCTACATAATCAACATGTAATTGTAAAACTCTCATAACTAACTATTTAAAATAATTCAGTTTGATATAATCCATACTCATTTAATGCAACAATGTGTGAGTAATGTTTTTTATTGGATTTAGCAGGGATATGGTATGGGGATAATAGATGTAATTGTTGCATGTTCTTTCGATGATTCTCAAGAATATTGCACATACGATAATCCATTCTATTTCCAAAATGAATTGATGGGGTATTCATTAATGCTTATCAATTCAAAAAACTCTGAAATATATGGATCAGGGGGCTTTGGTCATATCGAGGGTTTGATTGAGAGGGTTATATCTCATGAGGCTATACATGTGGCGATAAAAAAATTGGAAGGCCAAGATATATCCGATAAATTGGATGATATGGATATCTTTTTTCCTCTTGGGAGGGGTAAAACGCACATAATCAAAATGAATTTTTTAGGTTATGCAAGTGATAACACGGGTTTGATAACCATTAATTGATAAACTCTGTAATTTTGTAATTTTTTGACTCCTTTACCAAACCTATGATTTCTTTTTTGAAAGAAATGTTTTGCTTTATTCCCGAAAAGTTTTTGATGAAGTCTATCTCATCGTCAAATAGGGTGGGTTCATAGTTAAAGATCTGGTTGTAAATTAACTTCTGGTTTATTTTTTGGATGTTCCTTAGGTTTCTGTACAAATTGTTATAATTGATGTCTACTTTTGATTTCTCAAGCGCTCTTATGAGATTGACTTTATTTATGTTTAACAGGCTGTCTGTAAATACCCTGTTATACTTGCTTATAAGGGTAAACATTTGTTTGTCGTTTAGATACCCGATGATTGTAGAAGGTACTATTTTGTGGAGCCCGTTTTTCTTTATCCTAATCGCATGGTCATTATCCAAAACAATGATTGAGCGGCCAAATGTAAGGATTGCCTCAATTATTTGATTTGACAAACGTTCATCCAGTTTATCTTTATCCGATTTGATTTCAACTGGGTAAATAATCAAGTTTTGTATTTTTACTTTGTATCTTTCGGAGATTGATTTGAGTAACTGGTTTCTAAAAAAAATGCTTTTTATGTCCTCATCAATTTCAATGGATTTGTTTTTAATGTCCTTCATCTTTATCTCTTTAGTTTTAATCAATGCTAAAATGAGGTCAAATCTTTTGTTCAATCCCTCGTTTTTTATTTCTATGATGTTGTCGGGTTTGTAGGTAAACCCTGAGAAAAAATTGTGATAGCTGTTAGACCTAAGGAAATTGATAAATTTTATCTTTAATTCTATTTCATTCATATTTTATTGGTGTTTTTTTGGATCATTGGAGAACATGGTCATCTGCAAACGCCTTTTAATTCCTTTATAAAACTACCCAAATAAAACAGCATTTTTTCCTTGTCGTTTTCATTTTCAAGAATTAGTTTCAGTAGGGAGCTACCAACTATTATTCCATCAGCGCCGGATTTTATCATGTTTCTCCCATCCTTTGGGTTACTTATTCCAAAACCAACCGCTAAAGGAATTTTATGTCTGTTAGTAATTTCCTTGGTTTTTGACACGGCGTCAAAAGTGTATTTTTCAAACTTAGACCTTGAGCCGGTGGTTCCAAATATTGAGACCATATATACAAACCCTGAGGAAATGGAGGCTATTTCGACCAATCTTTTTTTTGCGGTGTTGGGTGCAGACAAAAAGATGGTTGCCAACCCCAACTGCCTTGCAATGCCCACATACTCTTGCGATTCCTCAATGTTTAAGTCCGGGATTATAAAACCATCCACCTGGTTTTCTTTTGCGGCGGTCAGAAAATTCCTAAGGTTGTTTGAAAAAACAATATTGGAGTAGGTCATAAAAAGGAAAGGGGTGTTGCTGTATTTTTTTTTCATTTCGTTTACTAATCCAAAGCATGTGGAGGGGGTTATTCCCCTGGCCAATGCTTTTAGGGATGCGGCTTGGATTATTGGCCCGTCTGCCATGGGATCCGAAAATGGTATTCCAATTTCGATTATGTCTGCACCCGAATCTATCAAGGTACTGACAATCTCCTTAGATGTTTCTATATCGGGATAACAGCCAACAACATAGCAAATCAGGGCTTTCTCCCCTTTTTTCGAAAGCTTTTCAAATAGCATGCTAACTTTGTTTCTTTCAGTTTCAGGCATCACTAATCGCCCTTTTTTTCGTCACCTGTTTTGTTGCTTTCCTTGAAACTCCCTGTTTCTTCCAACCTTTCCTTAACTATTTGAAGGTCTTTATCCCCCCTCCCTGAAATGGTAACAACGACACTATTGTCTTTGGAAAATTTCTTTGAGTTTTTAACTAAATATGCTATAGCGTGTGATGACTCTAAAGCTGGTATAATACCTTCCAATTTTGATAAAAGCAAATACGCTCTAATAGATTCATCATCTGTTACCACAGAGTAACTCACTCTTTTGTTGTCCCGGAGATATGCGTGTTCTGGACCTACACCGGGATAGTCAAGTCCTGCGGATATGCTATGGGCTTCCTTTATTTGCCCGTATTCATCCTGAAGAAAATAACTCTTCATTCCGTGTAGGATGCCAATTTTGCCTCGGGATAAGGTTGCAGCGTGGTGTTTTGAGTTTATCCCTTTTCCCCCGGCCTCAACCCCATAAAGCCGAACTTTGTTGTCGTTTATGAATGGGAAAAATGTACCTATTGCGTTACTTCCGCCTCCAATGCACGCAATGATTGAGTCAGGTAACGATCCGGTTTCTTGGATTATTTGCTCTTTGATTTCTCTTCCTATAACGCTTTGGAAATCCCTTACCATTGTGGGAAAGGGATGCGGTCCCATAACCGTTCCTATCAAATAATGAGTGGTTTCTACATTCGTTATCCAGTCCCGCAATGCCTCATTAACGGAATCCTTTAGAGTCATTGAACCTGAGGTAACCGGGTGAACCTTTGCGTTGAGCAAATTCATCCTAAAAACATTTGATTGTTGCCTTTCAACATCTTTTGCACCCATATATATCACGGTTTCCAAGCCAAATATTGCTGAGGCCATTGCAGTTGCCACACCGTGTTGCCCGGCACCTGTTTCCGCAATTATCCTTTTTTTTCCCATTTTGTAGGCAAGCAAGCCCTGGCCTATTGTATTGTTAATCTTGTGGGCACCACTATGCAAAAGATCCTCCCTTTTTAAAAAAATCTTTGGGCCTTTCAGATATTTAGTTAGGTTTTTTGCAAAGTATAATGGAGTTGGCCTACCGGCATAGTTTTGCAATAGGTAAGTCAATTCCTTTTGAAATTGTTTATTTTTTTTTAGTTTTTGGTAATTGTAATCCAATTCATCTAACGCTGGTATTAATGTTTCAGGAACATGCCTTCCCCCAAAAATTCCAAATTTTCCTATATTACTTTGTTTCATCAGTAGAGTTAAATAAAATTAAATAATGTTACTTAATACTTTATCTATTTTTTACCTAATATGCTAGGTAGAGCTTGTTGATTTCCCTACCCAAGTTATCGATGTTTTCCATTAGGCTTGTTCCAACCAGAAATGCATCGGCTCCGAATGCCTTTAAATAAATGATATCATCCTTAGAGTAAATTCCACTCTCTGATAGGATCAGGTTATTTCCTTTATCACAGGATTGTAGGATTTGCTTTGTTGTATCTAAATCTATTTTCAGCGTATCCAGGTTTCTATTGTTGATTCCAATGATGTCAAACAACCGGTCACTTTTCTTGTTTAATTTTATTGCGTCTTCAAATTCCTCTTTGGAATGGGTTTCTACAATTACCTGCAAGCCCAATTTTTTGGCGTATTCCCCAAGTTTTTCAAGGCTTCCCTCAGCCATGTTCCTATCAAAAATTGTTTTAATAAACAAAATGCAATCTGCCCCTATTTTTTTTGCCGTATTGATTTGGATTTCACTTACGATAATGTCCTTCATCAAAATTGGCAATGTGGTTTTTTTCCTGACTTTTAAAATGTGATCTATGGAACCGTTAAAAAGAAACGGTTGAGTCAATATGGAAACTCCAGATGAGTGTGCAATCTCCATTTCTGTTACTGTTGTCTCCAAATTTACACTAGTAGTGTCCAATATTGTGCCTTTTGAGGGGGATGAAAATTTTAATTCGGTGATTAACGGCACATGTCTGCAATTGCGAAAATTTTTTCCAAGGTCTATGGTTACATGGCTACTAAAATCAACACCAGTCTTTATTTCATAAGATCCACTGTCTATAGCCTTGAATGAATTATCTACAAGGGTTTTTAAAATGGATTTATTTCCAAAAAACTTTAGATTACTAAAGGTCATGTTAGGATGAACTGATTTGTTATAAATAACAATTTGTTTTGTTTTGAAATATCAATCGTTATTCAGGATTACCTATAAAAGTTAATGTACCTGTCTTTCTTTTGATATTCGTTGTGGTTTTTTATTGTATTGATTAGGATATCCAGACAAGTATTCTCCGTAACCTCT
>JBKJYK010000016.1:0-6788 GCA_046715515.1 Candidatus Nitrosocosmicus sp. | reverse complement strand
GAACAGGATGGTCTCTGACTTTCTTGGATGTAGTTTGGGAATCTTTTTATTTGTGTTCATTACCTTCGATGGCCAAATTAAAAGCAATTTGGCAAAATGTTTGCCAGAATGCAACTGCGTTGCATGCAAACTTTTTGAGATCCTATAATGACTTGCTTTTCTTTTACAAACCACATGGGTGTTCTTGAATCCGGGTTCTTCTGCTGGGGGTGGTACTGGGTGTTATAGAACAAAAAACAAAATGTCGAAATACAAAACTCATATGTAACGGGGATGCATTATGGGCGGGGGTATAATGCCCAGCAACATAGCTATATGTTAAGGGAATTTTGATGCTGTGGGACAAAGGAAAAGGTGGAAAGTTAAAAACACGTTAATCGTGCTTTAGTATTTTTTCCTTCATTTTAATAAACTCCTCTTCGGATATGACGCCTCTTTCCTTTAGGTCCGCAAGATTGGTCATCTCTTCCACATTAGATTTCCTTTCTGCATTACTGTTGTTGTTTCCCGTGCCTGCCGATGCGGCCGCCGCAGCCGCGGCTGTTGCGGGACTGAAACCAAGGTTAGGCCTAATCTGTGTTATCCCGTTTCTTATTATCTCCACCAGTTCGTCTGCCTTTTTCTTGGGAATCGCATCGATTACTCCATTCTCTCCCCGTTCGTCGACATGCAAACGTTCAATCCCTGGAATCCTGTTGCTTACGCTGGGGTTAAAGAGGCCTGGAGCGTTAAAGGTAACTGTAGCTGATAATAACCCTTTTTCGACGTGTGCATTTGTTATAAAGTTGTATGGTATGTCTATTATTTCTGCTTTCAAACCAAGCATCTTTGGGTCCCTCAATATTATCCTTCTGTCGGTGGCGTAGATTGTGTTGGGTGAAAATGCCGAACCCCCTGATTTGATTCTGGATTGGGTTGCGACAAGAAGCACCTTCTCATCGGAATTTAGCATGTCTGCAATTTTCCGAATCTCTCCAAGCTCGCCCCCATCAGTAATGTCTGTAATAAACGAATCTTTTTTTTGCCATGTCTTTTATATGTATGATATCGTAATTTAATTTTAAAAAGGTATTCGTTTAGGTCCTATTGCGATAGAAAAATAATATATATGTATTAAAGTATTTTATTTCAATGAGAATAAATGGATTTTTGTCTTGTTCGCTAATTGCTGTTTTAGTTTCATCTGGGATTTTATACGGGATGTCACTTTCTGAATTTGGTTTTTTTCAATATAATAGTTCTTTTGCCCAAGGATCAAATACCCCAATTGGTAATTCTGGTTCGGGTTTGGAAACAACAACAACACCACCACCACCACCACCAACAGCCGCAGCAGCAGCAGCAGTTCAATTTAACACTTATGAAAACAATGAACTTGGGCTCTCCCTAAAGTATCCATCAACCTTTCTTATAGATGAAAGTAATCTAAATCAGACCCTAAGGCAGGCGAGTTTCTTTCCCGTGGATAACATAAGCGCATATCCAGAAAAACATATTCAATGGATGGATGTTTTTGTCCAACCCCTAAATGCTTCGCAGTCTGCTTTATCTGCCCCATTACTCAACACCACCACCACCCAGTCAGATAATGCTGGCATCCGGGCGTTTATGGAAAACCTTGCTAATGACATACTGCAGCAAAATGAGGATGTAACCATTCTGAATTCGTCTGCCGATGCATTGCTTTCATGACAGCATGCCTATAAGATAATAACAAGAAGCTATTTTGAAAACTCTTCAATAGATGAGGTTCAGGTTGGAGCAATTGTTGACAACACCCTTTACTCTTTGAACTTTGAGGTGGAGTCGGCAAATTACACAAAGTCACTTCCGGTAACTGATGCAATCACCGAGTCTTTTAAGATAAAAACTGCCTCTACCATTGTTGAGGAAATTTTGGACCTGGGTTCTGCCGACACTGCTGATACCACTACTGCCCCTACCTCTACTACCGATGCCTTTCCATTATTGATGGACAGGGTTTTATCCTCTCTAAAGTCTGACCTTCGCATAGATGAGATTACAAACAACTCAATGGAGCTAAAAAACCTGGAAAACTCGATAAGCAGTCTTCTGGCAAACTCCAAAAACGGTGTCAACCAGTCTCAAAGCACCGTTACCTCTGTCGAAAAAGGGTTCCGAAATCTTCTGTCATCCCTCAATTTGCCAGATAATGCAACACAACGGTTAGACACATCCGAATTTAACAATTTGATTGGATCCTTGCGCTCCTTTTCAAATTCCACGGGGTTATCTGACTCTCCAGCAGTGATCTCTTCCCTCCTTTCAAACTTACTGTCAACCTCACCCTCCCCATTATCCTCATCAAACAATGCCGCTGAAAACCCAACAAACAACAACAGGAACATTGATGATTACCTGAACTTTAACAGAACTGAGACAGAATCTGTGGTTAAACAGTATCTGAACAACGGCACAAAAGAGGTATTGAGGATGTTTGATTTCTTAAATAGCCGATAGGAGAGGGGAATAAAATAGATTCACAATTACCTGTTCTTTTTTTTATTGGGTGTTGATAGTAGCAACAGTCTATTTGTTTACTTTCTAATTTTTTTCTTTTTGTTTGACAAATAGTCTTTTATCAGTATTTTGTCTATGTCCTTTGGGTTTATGTAGATTGATTTTCCGCTCACAGACTTGGCTAACTCATTGATAAAATCCAGTAGGGTATCGTCTTCACTGACCATTATGGTGTCAATGTTTATGCCCTCGTTGAATATTTTTTTTGCCTCTTTTATTGTCTGCTCTCCGATGTATTGGTCTATTTGCCTGTATCTGTAGCATAGATACACTATTTGTTTGTCTTTTATCTCCAACTGTATGTTGTTTTGTTTTGAGTACTGTGGGCTTAGCTCCTTTTGGTCTGGAATATAAAAGTGAGAATATGGTCTCTGCTTTGATATTCTTTCTTTTTCATTGGTGTTGTCTATGAAGCATGCGCTTGGGTGGCCATCAGTAATCATCACTATCCTCTTGTTTTTGGCTCCATTTTTCTTTAGGATTTTTTTTGCAAGCCTGTAGGCTGCCTGATAGTTTGTGTAGTGCAAAAAATCGGCGTTTGTTTCAAACGTTTTTAGAAAAGGTATGTCAAAATTGTCAATTTTTGACGCAACAGATCCGAACCCCAATAGGTAAATGGAGTCTAGTGGAAAGAATTTTCTGTTTAATATGTACAAAGACCATAATGCCCTTTTGGCGGCCTCAATTCTGCTCAAATCATTGTACATTGATGAGTATTTCATTGTGGAGCTAAGGTCAATGCAATAAACTGTTGCTACCTGAATCTCTTCTATCGTTTCGTAGATCTCCAAATCCTCATAATTGATATCTAGTGGAAATTCCACCGGATCGTAATTGGTCTTTGTTTTTCTTTCTATGTAGTTTCTAATTGTTGAGTTGATGTGGATGTTTGATATCTCGTTTCCAAATTCATATCTTTTGGAGTTTTCTTCAATCGTGTCGCCACTGCCGGTAAAATGGGTTTCATGCATTCCCAATTTGTCTGCCTTTAGTGACTTTATTATTTCAGACAGCATCTCTTGTCCAACCTTTAAAAATCCTTTTTTCTTTAACCATTTGTTTGAGTCAACTAGGTAGCCTCTTTCTATTAATTGGCTGACTATGGGTAGGTCTGCTGCTGTTGAGGATGTATTGTTAAAATTAAAATTTAACCTAAAGTTGCCTTGTGGGGATGTGGAAGAGGGGAAGGAGGAGGCTGATGATAGGTTATTGGGGTTGTCAGCATTGCTGTTGCCCTCTTGCCTTTGAATGCTGTGTGTTTTTTTGTTTTCTGATGACAATGTGTTTAAACTGTTGCTGTTTTCGTTTGTCTTTCTTTTTCGCATCATCCTCATTCTCTCTTCTGCCACTAACTCCTGAATATGGGTCTGCAGATATTGCTCTAATTCTTGGAGTGACGGCGTATTTTCCTTTATTGCTT
Source organism: Candidatus Nitrosocosmicus sp. (assembly GCA_046715515.1). Taxonomy (GTDB): domain Archaea; phylum Thermoproteota; class Nitrososphaeria; order Nitrososphaerales; family Nitrososphaeraceae; genus Nitrosocosmicus. The sequence continues at coordinate 2,827 of JBKJYK010000016.1, read as the reverse complement.
TGTTGCCCAATGCTTTTAAAATGTCCGGAAAAAAGTGTTTTAGTAGCTCATTGTTGTTATTTTTAATATTGTTGTTTAGATCATTAATGGTTAGTTGTTTTTGTTGCTTCCCTGCTCCATTGTTCTCTTTTTCCTGTTGATCATCATCATCATCTTCAATAGATCTAGTAAAATAGACAAATTTTTTGCTGCTGGGGTTCAAATTAAATTTCCATGCATTCAAAAGTGTTTTCTTTTCTGTCCAGTATCGGAGGATTTGAAAACCTGAGGTACTCTAATAACAATTCAATTATTGTTGCCATGGTCTCCTCATGATTGTCAAAATCGCCAATCGTTTCGTTATTGTGATCTAGATACTCAAGGTTTGTGGAAATGTTGGCATTTCGGGCCTTCCTTATGTATTCTGTTTGTTCGTCTTTAATTTTCTCCATGGCCCTGTTAACGATTTTTCCTGTAAATGGAAATTGCTTTAGTTGCTCTGAATAAAGTAAACTGCTACCCATACTGTCATTTCCACTACTGTTGCTGATGTTTGAACCGTCTGTGTTGGATTTAAAATTAGGTGGGGAACTAACCAGTTTTTTTTGCTGTTGCTGTTGCTGTTTTTGGTACTGATTTTGCAGTACAGTAAAGACTTTGTTTTTGAACTCTTTCTTTATGTTTAGCAGATCTTCTGAATCAATAAACTTTGCAAGATATTCCCTAGATGTTTCTCTGATGATTTCATTGATTGTGTTGTTTAGAAAATTTATTTTGTTTTCCGTGGTGTCCTCTATCTCATCAAGTTCAAATTTGGATGATTGGAACATACAGTAAATATCCGAAAAGCGGGGGATGGTGGGAACGTCATTTAGCACTGACCTCTTTACCTCAACCTCGCCAATTATTATTTCAAGGGAGTGAATTGTTGACCTGACGCTGACCCCCCTTTCATTGTTTACTTCTGGATTGTTTCTTAGTGATTGGAATATCCTTGCAACTGTTTTTAGTATAAATATGGGTAAGAATGTGTTTTTCCTAAATAACATGTCAATTTCTTGTATCAAAATCAGGATCTCGTCATCTAGAGTCCTTGGATAATGCGTTTCAATATGGCTTCTCAGGCGGTCCGCTAAAGGTTCAATTATTTTTCCCGAATGTGTGTAGTCTGTTGGGTTTGCCGTTGCAATGATTTTGACGTCTGGCCTAAAGAATACCGGATAAGCACCTGTAGTGAACCTGCCCTCCTGCAAAACACTTAGCAATGCTACTTGTTTTCTTGGATCCAGAACGGGCAACTCATCCAAACACAAAATACCGTATCTGGCCTGTAATAAGTAACCTGGTGAATAGGAGTCTATGTCGAACACTTCAATACCTTTTTTTATCACCTTGACAACATCAATTTGACCTACTAAATCCTTTACAGAGATGTCTGGTGTTGCTAAAATGTACCTGTATCTGGCTTTTCCATCTATCCATTTGATTTTTGTATTTAGTTTGTTGTTTTTTATAATCTTCTCACAATCCTTTGAAACAAAAAACTCAGGTAATGCCCTATGGATATCTTTATCCTGTAAAAGGCTGATAAGATGGGAATATGGCATTTCAGTTGGAATATCGTTGGTTATGGTCCCTTCAACTACCGGAATTGGTGAGAGAAGGTTTTCTGATAGTATTTCAGCTAATTTTGTTTTTCCTTGGCCTATGTGTCCAACAAACAATATGTCATGGCCTGCCAGCAAGGCTCTTTTAACCGCGGGAATAACGGTTTCTTCAAAGCCTATTATACCTTTAAATGGGTTCTCGTAGTTTTTGATTTTTGCTATTAGGTTTTCCCTCAATTGAATTTTGGTTGGTCGGTATTTGTAATTGCTTTCTAAAAGCTGTTGTAAAGTTGTTATATCCTTGTAGTTTTCTGGCAATCCGCAATAATCTTGTTTATATGAGGGGGCTTTGGAATATGATGATTTAACTAGTTCTAATATGGAATCCTTGTCAGACAATCTGTATGATTTTACTTTATTTGAAATTATTTAAAAATCTATGTAATTTGGATGAATAATAACACTCAGACAAAATAAACAAATAAATTAACTGGGATGGGTTACAGGTGGGGAAAAAGTAAGCAATTATCTATCTGTTTCTTTTGACAATGTTGCTCCATATTTTCTTGTATTTTATATACCATACCCCAATAATTATCATGCCGATTATTATTCCAAACAGGGAATAAACATAAAGATTGGTAACAAGAAAGCAATAGTTTATGAGTCCAAACGATTCCCTTATTTCTTTTTCGTTTTGAGTTTCATTTTGTTGAGATTCAGGCTGTTGTTGTTGTTGTTGTTGTGGTGATTGGGCGTTTTCATTTAGTTTTTGTTCATTTAACAATGAATTAATTTTAGATAAACAGTTGCCCCCTTCAATATTTAAAATGGATGCAAAAATTGAAAATGTAGATATAAGTATAATGGATAATTTCAAGTAATTATTTTTTTTGATGGCATAGTAATATCTCCAAAACAATAATTTTCGACATTTGTTTGCGGTTGCGGTTGTTTAAAATGTTTTCTTTACCTTTGTCGTTACACCTATGTTTTCAGAACCAAAATAACAATGGGCTATAGCTTTGCTGTTTGTTTTGGTCTGTTTATAAAATGATTATATAAACATTTTGTTTTTTTATTATGGGGGGGGGGTGGGTTCGCCTTCAGATATTTTGTCCGAAAAAAATCTTGTATAATATTTATGTTAGTTTTAATAGTTTGCGTTGCACGCCAAATAGTTTCGATATATAAATATTATAGTTTTTTGCAATGTAAGAACATAAACAATTCTTTTAGAT
>JBKJYK010000015.1:0-5957 GCA_046715515.1 Candidatus Nitrosocosmicus sp. | reverse complement strand
ACACCCTGAACCACAAAGGGATCGCCTGACTCTAAAACAATATCCATAGCTACCGCGTTATACGGTATGTCAAACCTTTCAATAATTTCTGGATTTTCTGTCTCAAAAATTTTCACATCCTTGCCATCTTTTACTCTAAAGCCCATTACTTTGTCTATTTTCCTATTTCCTGACCCTCCACCTCGTCCACCTGCCGATCCTGGTGACTCTTCCACCATTAAGACAAACACCACGTTTTCTGACTCTCTGATACTAGCTGTGTTTAGCGTTATGTCGTCCAAAGAAACTATGAGTTTTCTTTTTGGCATCTGTAAAACCTGGTTCAATCGTGATTCCATATTAATAGAAATAGGGTATATTCAAGTAAAAAAATCTGCTGAATATTGGATTGAATCGGTATTTTTTATCCCTCTAGTAGAAATAAATAATCTTTGCATAATGAGTTACCTTATGTCGGTAGGTGGCAATAACAATACCCTGGTGACCGTAGCTTGGAATGATGAGCCTGTTTACGTCAAGATGATAGATCAGACAAAACTCCCTGAAACTTTGGAATATATTATTTGTAAGGATCATTATGAAATATGCGATGCCATAAAAAATCTCTCCATTCGGGGTGCTCCAGCAATCGGTGTCGCGGGTGCAATGGGCCTAGCTCTTTGTGTCCAAAACCATGTTTCTGATAACAAAAATAATCTATTGTCCGATCTCGGATCCGCTTACAAAAACCTTATTGAGACTAGGCCAACTGCAGTCAATTTGAAATGGGGGCTAGATAAAATAATGGAAGTGTCAAACAGGTGTGAAACTGTTTCCGAAATAAAGGAAAATGTAATTAAAACGGTGAAAAAAATGTCTCATGACGATATTGAGACAAACAAAAATATGGGCAAATTTGGGTCAAATCTTATCAATACCGGGGATGTGATAATGACGCATTGCAATGCTGGTGCATTAGCTACTGTGTCATACGGAACCGCCCTCGGAGTCATAAGGTCTGCCAAGGAATCCGGAAAAAAAATAAGCGTATTTGCAACAGAGACAAGACCTGTTATGCAGGGCTCACGCCTAACTGCCTTTGAACTTGTACATGATGAAATTGATGTAAGCCTGATTCCAGACACTGCCGTTGGATATCTGATGAGTAACAAAATGGTTGATAAGGTAATAGTGGGTGCCGATAGGATATTAAAAACGGGCCATGTGTTCAATAAGATTGGAACATATCAAATCGCCCTATTGGCCAATTCTCATGGTATTCCTTTCTATGTGGCTGCACCACTTTCCACTTTTGATTTAAAAAACAGCATAGATACCGTTGTTATAGAGGAAAGGCCTATAGATGAGGTGGTCCAAATTGCGGGCAAAAGGATAGCACCAAAAGGGGTGAGAATATTTAACCCTGCGTTTGATTTGACTCCGCCAAACCTAATCACCGGCATAATAACTGAAAAAGGGGTTTTAAGTCCTCCTTTTGAAAAAAGCATTTCTGGCGTGTTTGGAACAGGTGGTGTCTCTTCCTAATCTTGACAACCGGTGAAAAAAATTTAAAAAGCAGTTAGATACAATTTGAATGGTGGCTACGCAGCAAGTTTCAAAAGAGCAAATATTTACAGAATTGCGCAAATGTATGGATCCAGAAGTTCCAGTCAACGTTGTTGACCTGGGTTTAATTTATGGTGTAAATGTTTCGGATAAAAATGATGTTGATATAAAGATGACCATGACCACTAGGGGTTGCCCTTTACATGATACTCTGGTTGGTGATGTTAAAAAATATGTCAATAAGATTGAAGGAGTTAGTTCAATCAATGTAGAAATTGTATGGGATCCCCCTTGGTCAATTGAAAAAATGAACCCTGCGGTCAGAGAAAGGCTTGGATACGGAAAACCTTCCTTACGGTTTCAAATTGATTACAATACCTATATGCCGTCAAAAAGCGGAAAAATACTTAATCCGGAGGATGGTTCTATAACTTTAGTAAATGATAAAGAACAAGGCTTTATGGTGAATGAGAACATTGTAGAGTTTTGGGAAAATTGTGATGGAAATAAGACCATCAATCAATTAGCTGACAGTTTTTCTGCAAAGCTAAACCTACCTAGGGAACAAATTGAGCAAGAGGTCGTGCAGTTGATACAGCAATTGTTAGAGGCCGGTCTTTTAAAACAGCCCCAATAATTTTATTCTATTGTTATTGTTTATAATTTGATTAACAGTCCCATCGAGCAATAATATAAAAATAAGAATTTGCCAATTATGTCTGAGTGCCTTTTAACTTTGAAGATATCAAATTGCGTATCTCGTCGTCAGACTTTTTTTCAGTATCTATATGAAGGGATTTGGCGATTATTTCCAATTTTTCACGTTCTGATGATACTGGCCTTTGGATGGTCGGGCCGATGTATTGTTTTTGTGCAATTGTTGTCTGTTGCACCAGGTTGTTTTTCTCATTAATCAAGTTATCTTTTGCCTTTTCATATTCCCCAATAAATTTCCCGATGGTTTTTGATATTCCTGATATCTTACTTGGCACAAGGATGATAACTATAGCTAATAATATGATGAGCCATTCTGATCCCGCTATATTTAGAGAGTGAAGCATGATATTCATTATTTATTTTATTTATGCATTGTCGGTAATAATTCTTTTATTTTCGAGGAGTTCTAAATCAATTCTATTTTATGGTTTTGTTTTTATTTTCCATAATCAAGTATTTGAAAAACTATTCATTGATCTACTAAATCAATTAGCATTACAATATATTCAAAACAAGTTTGAGCATAATAAACTGCATTTAATGAAAACTTTATTACTACACCTTTCAAAGAAATTGAGGTTTAAAATAACGGTATAATGATGTTTAACTTTGTTGTTGGTAACATTTACTACCTTGAAAACCTATAGAATGAAGCCAATTTAATTTATTTGGCTCGTGTTGTACAAATTCCATACTACAACCAAGATATAATAACTGGTTGATAATTTAAACAAATTATGACACTACTGAAAGATAAAAAAAGAGAGGACCCTATATCAAATAATTCTTCAAATTTGGAATCTCCAGAATCAATAACAAAAAAAATTAAAACTGGTGAATACAGTGTTGCTGTTTACGGGCTAGGACATGTTGGTGCGCCAATTGCATCGTCATGGCTTAGATCGGGTGTAACTGTTATTGGTATTGATAAATCGCAAAAGGTAGTAGAAAATGCAAAAAAAGGGCTTACGCATATACCAGAACCAGGAGTGAATGAAGCTTTTAGCGAAGGCATAAGAAACAGAAAATTTTTAGTTTATGAAGATCCAATCAAAGCCTCTGCTGATTCTAAATTAAAAATGATATGTGTACCTGTTTTAATAAAAAATAAAACCGCAGACCTTAGTGCAGTCAAAGAAGTAGCGCTTGCTATAAGCAAAGGCCTAAAACCCCATGACATTGTTTCCCTTCATCCAACAGTTCCTCCATTAACAACAGAAAAGTTTTTGATTCCTTTATTGGAAAAAGCAAGCAAACTAAAAGCCGGGAAGGATTTTTTTGTTGTCTATAATCCAGAAAGAATCTATGAAGGGCGTGCTATTTTTGATATTGAGGAAGGCCATCCGGGAATTGTTGCTGGAATAGGAAAACATAGTTTAGAATTAGCTGAAAACATCTTTTCCTTGATATTCAGAAAAGGTGTCATTAAAATTTCTAGTATAAAGACCGCCGAGGCTGAAAAACTATTTGAAGGTGTGTACAGGGATGTCAACATTGCTCTTGCTAATGAAATGTCTGTGCTGTGTGAAAAACTGGGGATTGATTTTTGGGAAGCAAAAGACGCAGCAAATTCTCAGCCGTTTTGTCATATCCATAACCCTGGAATTGGGGTTGGAGGTGCCTGCATTCCTGTTTACCCTCAATTTATCTTGGATATCGCAACCAAAAATAAGATCGATTGCAAGATAACAAAAGCTAGTAGGACCATCAACGACAACATGCCCACCTATGCTTTGTCAAAGGCATTGAAAATGATATCAAAAAAGGATATAAAAAAAGCAAAGATAACTATATTGGGATTGTCTTTTAGAGGGGGTGTTTCAGACACCCGGCTTTCACCTACTTATAGTTTAATAAAGAAATTATCACAGTTAAAAATCCCCAATATCATAATCCATGACCCTATAGCTAATGATGAGATGTTGGTTGCTAAAAATAAAACAATAAAAATAACAAATGATCTTGATTTTTCGATTAAAAACAGGGATTTGATAATATTAGCAACCGATCACAAGGAGTATTCTACTTTATCAAAAGAAAAAACAGGTAAAACCCCAATTTACGATGGTCGGGGTTTATTAAACCCAAATTCATTTGATACCGGGTCATTTAAAGGAATAGGCCGATAATCATTAAGTCACTAGAATGAGATTTCCAAAAATTGTTTAACCAATCGATTTAGTTGCTTGGAAAACATTTATTTTATTTTGATTACATGTTAATACATGGCTAAAACATTATCGTATCAAAAATTGATACCCGGTTCGGTAGCTCCAGATTTTTTGCTGAAAGGGGTGGACAATAAAATGTATTCGTTGAAAGACTTTAATTCCAAATCAATTCTTGTAGTTTTTATCTGTAATCATTGTCCGTATGTTAAAGCAAGGATAAATGATATCGTTAACCTTCAATCTAAATTTGACGGTGCAAATTTACAAATTATAGGAATTAATAGTAACGATCCTGATTATGAAGGTGAGGGATTGGATAACATGATAAAATTCTCGAAAGAATATTCACTTAATTTCCCGTATGTGATAGATGATACTCAGAGTGTGGCAAAAGAATATGGTGCAGTTTGCACCCCTGATCCATTTTTGTTTGATGTGAATAAAAAACTGGTTTTCCATGGCAAAATAAATGATGCCTTGGAACCTGCCATGACTCCTTCAAATAATACTATGGAAGAGAACATAAATAGGCTGTTGAGTGGATTGGCAATAGAAAAGGAATTTGACCCGTCAATAGGGTGTTCAATTAAGTGGAAGAATTAATTAATTTTAGATAACAAAATATTGTCAAAAATGTTATTATCCGTGTCATAATTCCATATCCTTTAAAGAATCAGATAAGTTATAAAATGGGCATCAAAATATTGCTATGGTGGACATATCAATTAGGAATTATGATGAGATTAATTTAACTGATAGTTTGTTAGTTGTCGGTCTATATGAGGATAGTGATGACCTCGACTATTTAAATAAAATTCGCTCTATCGATTTACAAGAAAAGATTAGCAAAACCATAACCGCTATAAATAAAAACACAAAAAAATTTGGAAAAAGTCTTTTGTTTTTGGTTAAAGGTGATAAAAATGAATACCTAAAAATCTTGTCGGTTGGATTGGGAAAACACGGTGAATTAAATCCTAATAAGATTCGTCAAATAGGCGGAATTATATCGCTAAAGGCAAAAGAATTGTCTGCTCAAAACATAATAATTTCAAATTTCTACAAGAACACTATTGACAATGTGGAATCTATTGTTGAAGGGCTTTCTCTTTCTCTTTATGAGTTTAACAAATATAAAAGCAACACTGGGGACAAACCAAATTATTATGATTTATGCAACATTAACATCATATCAGAAGATCTTCACACCGAACTTGAACAGATAGTCAAAAAAACCTTAATAATCACCCAGTCTGTCTTTTACGCAAGAGACCTAGCCAATTCTCCACCTAATTATCTTAATCCTGCTCAACTGGCGTCATCTGCAATATCTTTGGAAGGCTCAAACAAGGTAAAAGTTAAAGTTTTAGATAAATACCAGATGGAGAATTTGGGATTGAATGGTATAATTTCGGTGGGAAAAGGCAGTGAGAGCCCACCAAAACTGATCATACTGGAATATAACCAAGGAATTTCTGGTGAAAAACCTATCCTTTTGGTCGGTAAAGCTGTTACCTTTGATAC
>JBKJYK010000014.1:0-2534 GCA_046715515.1 Candidatus Nitrosocosmicus sp. | reverse complement strand
GATTGCCACCACTGTAAAGATAATCTGCCACTAATTATCCTGCCTGGTTTACCTGCTGCTGCCTATCTAAAACAGATGGAAACTCATTTAAAAGCACCATTTTCCTATCTTGGTTTAGGGCATTCTCGTCACAGTCATCTGGATTATCGATACTGCCTATTTCATTAACAGCGGGGCCTATCTTTGGTTTTGGAATCTGCGCTGGCGGGATATTAAGAAAGCGGTTAAGGTATATTCTCATTGTAGCGTCAAATACACCCCTCAAAAGATCGGGTGTTGCCAGCCTTCTTAATCCCTGGCCTATCGCATTGGCAAAGGTAAATGTGTGTAACACCGCATCCCAATCACCAAATTCATTGCGTGTATGAAATTGCGCAATACGTAAAGAGGCCGCATAAGATACAGCATCAGCCAATTCCACCTCGCTTGCGCCTTGACTTAGGGCATCCAATAATTCATTGGCAGTTGATTGTGGTGGGTTATCACCAAGCAGCCATGCAACCAGTTTATCCCTGCTAACATAATCCCATCTTTTTCGTTTATTTCCTCCGGCTTTTTCCAATACAGACGGAATTTTGTCATATGCATCTTCGAGAATGGCAATCAAATCAATTGGGTGGCGCCATGCATTGGACTCCTCCATTCTTTCGGCTTTGGTATAGCCCAGAATAAGGCTACTCAGTACAGACTCCACAGTCCCATCCTCATTATCCCACCCAACAATATCTAGTGCCTCTAATGCTTTATTTGTAAAGTCAATTGTATGGCCTGTGTCAAGGAAGTGGTGATCTGTGGCTGCCGCAAAAAGCATATCGGCCAATTCATTGCTGCTCGCACCAAGCCTTACTGCTGTAACAATACACCTCTCTGCGGCACGAGCATCACGTGATTCAACAAACTGCCTGAACCATCGTTTTAGTACAGGCAATTCAGGCCATGGTTGCGGAAGTGGGGGAATTTCAAATCGTGGTGGCGCATTAGCACAATCCTGCGCAACAGCAGAAAGACCATGGTATAGGGCGTTTGCTATGTTGTCTTCCGTATTAAGATAGGGCACAATATTCATCATGCATGTGTGTATTGTTAGTCCCTGGCCCCATCCTGACCTATTGAAAATGGTGCCAAACTCAAGGCCCTCTTTAAACGATTTTATCAAATCAGCCGAATATCCTTTTTTTGGTTCGTTACTAGCCTCATCTTTAACACCATTGGCCATTGCAACAACATATTTGGCAATCATTAATGGGATGTTTTGCTTTAGTCCGCTTTGCAACAACGGCCGACAATACAATTTTTGGTCTATGGAGGATTGCGATATATCCAACCAAACTTCCGCCTCTGCTTCGTTGTCCCCATTTTGAATCCTCACGGGGAATGTAGGAACATCGCCAGCCCACGGGTCAAAAGTTCCCCCGCCCAATATATCAAAGCGGGCATGGTGCCAATGACATGTAAGCACACCATCCTTAACAGTGCCACGGTTTAGAGGAAATCCCATGTGAGGGCACCTGTTATCTATTGCATACACTTTGGAATCACGATAAAAAAGCACGATGGCACGATTTTCGATTTGAACTGCCAAACAACGATTAACAGCAGATTCAACGTCCTTTAAGTTGGCTGCAAACACATAATTTGGTTGGTTATTTGGGGTGGCTTTTGATATTGTCAATAACTGCTACAAAACCTCCGTATGTCAATACCTTGCAATGTTTAAGCCTTTATGTCTATCTGCCATGTAAAAAAGGCATCTTCAACATTTTAAAGGCCTGCAATAATACGGCATTTTCTATTAGTTCAGGGAACATGCAAAAATCAGTAAATTGCAGAGCTTTTTTCAGGCAAATAGAAACTACAATAAAAAAGACATCCATGCAGGCATCTTTTCATCGGTTATTGTTGCCATCCATAGATTGGCGCAAGTTTTGGGCCAACGCGTTCACCCATCATGTGTTAAGGCTTTTGTTGCGAATTCATTTTTGATAACCCATGTATATAGTTCTTGGTAAACGTAGTTGTAGGTTGGGATGAATACCATATATACCCAAGACCCTTGCATTCATGGCATGTTCTTGCTATATCCCATTGCGGCGCACTCCAAATTTCCTCTTATGCTCTGATCCAGTAGGTTGTAAATGTTTTGGGGACTGTTGAATTTCCAGCATTGAACTAATACAGTGCCATCACCATTAACAAACACACTTTTCCAAATACCACATTCATCAAAAATACCCCTGCCATGCTCAATTATTTGCTCAAAATATTGTGAAGGAATCATTATCTGTGGAGACGAGTGTTTTTTCCGTAATCAAGTATGCTTTCGTACACTTTGACCATTGTTTGTCGATCTGGAAGCAAGGAGTAACCAACATCGGATCTGTCCTCCACAAAGGTAAAGGAAACTGCTTTGGAGCCTAATTGTAAAGCTTTATCAAAGTAGGACTGGTCAATGAACTCTTGGGTATTGTATTTTGTTATAACGCTGTTAAAGTAGTGTGGGACTTTATATTCGGTCAAAAGGTGGAGGTAATCCA
>JBKJYK010000013.1:0-4466 GCA_046715515.1 Candidatus Nitrosocosmicus sp. | reverse complement strand
GCAGCAGCAAGCAATTTTAAGAAATCCCTACGTGAAATCTTTCCTCCGCCAATATTTGGAGGTTGATGCTGAGACATTGTATCACAAAATGCAAAAATATGGCTTATAAATCTATTTAAATTCCTTTTTTTATGCAGCTGTCTAAAAAGTGATTAGGAAAGGTGGACCAATCTTATCTTAACGATACCATTGATAACTGTAACAGTTGAGACCTCAAAAACATAACTATCAGGATTGGGAATCTCAACTGAATAGGTTTTGTTAAGATCCAGTATTTTTACCGATAGATTATTAGTAGAACTATCAAATTTTGTTTGAATTTTTGAATCCATATCAACACCGCGAACTTGAATGATCACATCCAAAAAACCGTTTCCAGATATAATTTCCGGAGCAACATGTTTATCAGAAACATCATTTTTTAGGGTTGGATATTGTTGGCTTTTTCTGTTTATTCTATCTTCATGGATGGAACCATCAAATAGTGGGAAAAATGATTTCCATATAAAGGCAGTACCTACCCCTGCTAAAAACCCCCCAATATGAGCTAGGTATGCGACACCACCTGATTGGCCAATTAATGCAAAAATCAGTTGCATTATAAACCAAAAAGGGATATACGCCAAAGCAGGGATTCTCACGGTAGTAATGAAAAACGCCAAGATGATCGTATGTATTTTAGCATGAGGAAAGAAAATCAGGTAGGCACCAAGGACCCCAGATATTGCACCAGACGCACCAATTGCAGGTATATTCCCATCACCTGTCGAAACTGCATAAATGCTGTGCGTAAATGAGGCAACAACACCCCAAGATAGGTACAGCATTAGGTACTTGTAGTGCCCAAAACGACCTTCCAAATTATCTCCAAAAACATAAAGAAAAACTAAGTTTCCAATAAGATGTGCTATGCCACCATGCATAAACATTGAGGTAAAGAGTGAGCCAAGATTCTGGCCAGATAAAATCAGGTTTGGAACAGCACCGTAATTTGAAAATAAGCTAAACTGGGCAAAACTATTAGAGAAATAAGACGTCACGATTGCCTCATAAATAAATATAACAACATTAACCGCGATTAAACCATAATTAATAAATGGTCGTCCAATAGTTCTTGGAGCATCATCATTGATTGGAAACATAGTAAATTTGACTATTTTAAAAGACCAATAATAAAATTCAAATCATGTTCCAAAGGGATTAAAGTTAGGCATATCGCTATTTTTCTCACTATGGGCCTTTCTAGCATGACGTCTTAACCGGTCATCATCCTCAAAGACCATATCACAAGATTTGCATTTTTTTTTGGTGTTGTCCTTCTCATTTTTTTTAGAAAACAATCGCACATGTATTTAGGAATCAAAGGTGTAAATTAAAGTTGCTATTGTTTGACCAAAATTAAAGTAAAAGTAAAAGTATGGTTTATTCCATAACAATCATGGTTAAAGTTGATTTAACCCCATTTAATTTTCGAAGGTTCCAAGTAATAGTCTCTTTAACTTTATCCATGGTTTCTCCCTCCACAAGAGCCACTATATCATATACACCATATACTTGAAATACATTTTTTACCAAATCTATTTTTTTTAGTTCATTAATGATAGACTCTTCACTACCTAACTCTGCATTCATTAGCACAAAGGCTTCTGGCATATATCTATAAGACTTATAACAAATATAAAAAGATGATTTAGTGGATTGAATGAAGAAAGACGATCAACTAGATTTCTGGACTTAATTTAGACTCATCAAACTGTTTTGAGCGCGTCCATTCATAGCTAAAAAAATCCTCACACCATTCATGAAAGGATTCGTCTTTACTGTAGAACATGATATTAAGATCAGGTTCCCCTTTTAGAGTAGGAAAAGAAATGCAGGATTCATTCTCATTGAAGATAATTACAATGCTAACTTTATCAACCAAGCGTCGCTCTACCATTCCTTTAAAAATCATGTTTGCCCATCCTAGTTTTTTTAAAAGTTCAGTTCTCCCTTTGGGAATCACAACGTCATTAGGAAAAATATAAGAGAACTTTACATTATTATTGATGCGTTCTGCAATTGTTTCTATTAAATCTATTGGAACTTGGGACATAATTTCCCTGATATACATGCGAGAGTTGTTGTACACCATTTTCCAGCGCTGAAGGACTGCCATCACACCCACAACAACTTCACAATTATTCAGTGAACCTATTCTTTGAATAAATTTTAATGGAAGGTTACTAACCGTATGTTCTTGAAAATATTCCTTATGGATAAAAGGAAAATTAAAGTTTGGGATCAAAGCTACGATGATTTTTCCATATGGCGTCAATACCAAGTCGCCGTCTCCAGTTTTTTTTACAAGACCCGAATCAATCAGCCTGTTGATATTTCTATGAGATTCCTGCATAGTTGCGTGCAATTCATTCGCCAATTGGGACAAACGATACGGTTTTGATGACAATTTCATTAACATATACAGTCTAAGATCCCCCGCAAGCTCAAAGAATACAGATTGAAAGTCATCATCAGCCTGTTCAAGCATAATTTAAAATTTATGCTAACTTTAATTTAAACCTGTTAAAATTGACAAAACTATTTATTTTAATTGATATTTCATCTTAGAGATCTTCTTTTGTTGGTAACTAGGTGATCCAAACATTTTAATGGCTTTGCCTTCAAAAAATTAGAAGTGCCCGGGTAGTATAGAAATGCATTAGATTGCATTGTAAAGTCCGGTCCAGTATGGGGGACTGTCACTCCTTCGACCCGGGTTCGAATCCCGGCCCGGGCGCTTTAACAATTTTTTTTTACTTTATGAAAATGCACTGCAAAACTTCAACTAATTAACGGCATAATTCAAACCATTTTACACATCAGGTAATTTTAATTTCATTAGCATTTAATCGGCAAATTAACTGATGGACTTTAAATAACAAAACTTACCATCTTCTCCAATAAAATAACGCAAACACGGAGTTACAAACCTACAGTCATTATTAAACAGGAAATAACAAACATTGTTTGGCAATATGACAATTCGTGGTCGCAAACCACAACTGCCAAATCAAGACAAGCAATACAATGGGAATATATTTAACAATGTGCGACATAACGCATTGTTTACTTAAAGTTCAAACTCAACTCATCCACACTATTCATAAAACCACACCCGTCAATGCATTATGATTATTGAGGGCAGGTTTGTTGCATGGCAACAGATGAACTATTTAGAATAGATATAATTCATTAAGTCATTTTTTAGTATGAAATAACCCATCATTATGGATTTTATAACCTTTTACCACTATATTATCAATGAGATATAATGCCATTTTCCCCCAGCAACACTGGAAATTGGAAAGAAGATTTGGTAAAAATCAGAATAATTAAAATACAGCATAAAGCAAATGAATTTAAAAGAGGTAGTATCCAATTTTAAATATCTAACAGCTTATTTGCAATGCATTTTAAACACTTCGTATTAATTTATACATCAACTTTATAACAAATACAGCATTGGAATTTTATAAAGCCATTAATAAATAAAGATGTAAGTTATTTGGGGATTATGTTTCCTACAGCATCACCAATAGTTTTTGAGGTGTTCTTAAACGCATCGCCAATAGTAGTAGCTAATTTAGGTGTATCATTACCGCCTATATTTGCCTTATTTAATTCAGATGTATAATTCATATATTCTGAGGGTCGGACATCGGTTAATCCGCTAACAGAGGGCCTGGATCCATTGCTTGGATATTTAGCAGTAGAGGTTTGTACGTTGTTTTCAGATTGATTGGCTTGGATTACAGCATTACTAGTAGTTTCTCCTGCATTAGGTACTACTTTGTCATAATTGGGAGTATCCTGTATAACCCCAGCCATGCCTGCAGGTTTTTCCAAATTTGTTTCAAATTGGCCACCGGTATTATTGGATGTTTGACGTGCTATAAGCGGTGCTTGACCAGCTTGATCTGCGGTAGACATGCCTTCTTCAAAAGCTTTTTCTCCAGCGGGACTAGCCAAATCTTGACGCCCATCTGATGTGCCTGCTCCAGCTTGAGTATTGGTGCCGCTTGGTGATTGCCCTGCCTGGCCTGCGGTGGTGCTGGTGGTGTTTGGTGATTGCCCAGATGGGGTGGTATTGACATTTGGTGAAAATGCATCTTGGCCTGTGATGCTATATTGTGACTGCCCTCCAGGAGAGGTTAAATTATTAAATGCCCCGCCAATTTGATCCAATATTGATTGCGCATTAACAGTTTGTATTAAGGATATCAAAAACACCGAAAGTAATAAAAAAGAAAAATATTTTATCATCATTATTAAGTACTATTATAGATAATGATTTAAATTTTTTACTAATAAAAAACTAAATACGAATATAGATAAATAACTTGATGCTTATGATGCTTTAGCTCTAAAATATCGTTTATCATGAAAATAAACGGCATGATTATATTCTCAATAAAAATCAGTGT
>JBKJYK010000012.1:0-5120 GCA_046715515.1 Candidatus Nitrosocosmicus sp. | reverse complement strand
CCTAGAGCCGCAGTTATTATTGTTAGTTTTTGATATCCCTTCATAGTTTTCTTAACGAAAGTAATAATTTAAAAGGATTCAGAGAATTTGTTTTCATCGTAAACAACGTTCATTCGCATCAATACATCTTCATATACACATATCAATTTAGGCATAGGCTATAACCAGATTGACCAAAAAAAATCTAACAAGAAAAAATATGATTTTTGGTTAGATAAAAGAATCTAATGCAAATTTTCTTTTTTTGTATTCGGAACCTAAATCTTTACTAGTATATCCTACATTATTAACTACGACCTTTGCACAAGACTTGACTTTATCTACCGTTTTATCCAAAACACTTTCGGTTTCTTCCAAGGGTCACTCATTTTCGTATTAGTCAGTTGTTATATCCACTAGTTCCTAAATGTACCCAATAAAGAGCAATAATTAAGATGTCTGATAATCATTAATATAATCAGATACGGATTATTTTCTAACATATATATCACCAATTTGAAAGATTTAGGAGTAACAACAAAGTATCTTAATTTTAGATATGACGTACCTAATATAGAATAATGCACATTAATTAGAGGTAAATGTATGCAAGAGAATAATAAAAATAAGAAAGTAGTTTCTGACAGTGAATTAGAAAGGCAAAAACTGATAGATGAGGGTGGTACCCAAAAATATAGTAGCAAAGATAGAGATAGAGATAGAGATAGAGATAAAACAAAAGACGACAATATCCTAATTGATTCAGAACATTAATCTAAACACGGTGACATAGTAAAAAAAAGTAATCAGCCATATTAAGAAGGTAAATGTATTCAAATTGGATTCTAACAACAATAACGATATTATACAAGAACTCCACAAATTATGTATGGTGGTATTACCTGAAAAGGCAACATGGTCAATCGATGAAATACATACTCACATCTATTCGAATAAATCAGTAAATAAATCACAATCATATCAAACATTAAAGAATGAACTTAAAAGACTGGAGGAGAAGGGAGCAATTATTTTAGTAGATGAATATCGATCAATGAAACTTGTGCCACCAAAACTCTGAGTTGTTGGCAGATACGATTTCAAAGATATAGTATTTACCTACCCATATCAATGAATCAAAATAAATAGTATAAGTACGTAGAATATATAAGAAATAAACTTTTCCGAATTTACTCGGTAACTTTATTATGATTTTACCATAGTTTAATTTATCATATGTTTAGGAGCCTCCGAATAACTACAATACCAGTGTAAAGTTACAAGGAGTTGAACCCTTCTTAACCATTTATACCCATAACTATTTTATCTCGATTTTCTTTATAAATAAGAATATCCAGTTTGATTTGCGGTATGAAAACACTACAATTTCTGAAAACTAGACGCTTCTAGTCATTTACAATAGCGAAAAGTATCTACTAACAACAAGAAAATTTAAGAAGTCATCAAAACAATAAATAAAAAGTTTGATTAAATAACAAATATCGATCTACTATTGGTAACATCCGGAATATGATGCCATTGGATTTGACCTGTTGCTTCGCATAGACAATATTTGAAGTACATACGATAATTCAAATAATAAATATTAGAGTTTGTTAATACAATTCTGCAATATTTTACAGTATCTTTTTTTCTTAAAAGAACTTGATAAATCTAAAAAAAATAATTATAGACCAGACGAAGTTTGGGACTCGAATCTACATCTTTCAGACGTGGGTTCTTATCAAAGACCGTTACCTCTTCATAAACTAAGAGAATATTTTAAAAGACTATTTTATTTAGAATCGGACCATGAGGATTCATGGGCTATTTTCAAAAGCTATTTTAATTTTATAATATAATCATTGTCAATGACATATGTAGAATCGAGCATTTCTCAAAATAAGAAATATACTGAGAATTTTACAGACGGTGATTTACCCTCACATCCATCAAGAAAGATTGCAATATTGGCTTGTATGGATGCGAGAATTTTGATCAACGAGGCGTTTGGATTAAAAATTGGTGAAGCACATAATAAGAAATGCCGGAGGAATAGTCACGGACGATGCATTGCGAACTTTGATAATCTCTCACGAATTGTTAGGAATAGAACAAATCATTATAATAAATCACACTGATTGTGGTATGGCAACTTTCAGGAATTAAGATTTGCAAAAAAAAAGAATAGACTTTTTTAATAAAATTTTTATAAATAATTTAAAAAAAGAAAAAAAATAATTAGGATGTCGTTGAATTACTTATAAACATGGTATCCATGGATTCGTTGGTTATGGATTGATTTGTCATTGCTGAACCGGAGAAATTTCCAGAATCAATATTTAATTCCTTCATTGTATTTTGCATCATCAAAGGAATCCATTTATCCATAAATTTAGAATCCTCAGACATTAAATTCATAATTTCCATTTCTTTTTCAGGAGTTGATTCTAGACCATAAATCGGAGTATCACCAAAGTGGTTATCAATCTTTGTTGGGTCCATGGAAATAGCCAGTGTGTTATTATTATATACCGTCCAGGTAGTTGGCACGTTAGAAACAGGTCCATCTCTCATAGTCACTGTTACTGAGCCAAGATAAATAGTATTGGTACCTTCCATTGTTATATCTTCACCTGTGGCATTAGACATCTGGTGCATATGGTAACCAGAGCCATTTTTCATTACCATACTAAATGTAGAGTGAAAACCCGAATCTGAGAGATTTGATGGATTATTATAAGCCATATGACTACCAGCCAAAACCCAGTCACCATTTATACTTGCAATAGGGCCATAACTATATAGATAATCAGACACTGTAGCTGAAGAAGCAGGAATATTTATTCCTGTTATAGAAAACAAGGTTGCAACAATTACAAAAGTAGTCAGAAGCTTGACAAAATTAGTGTTAATCACATCATTTGTTCATAATATACCGTTATTAAGCCTAGTGATAAATAAGTAAGAGCAATTTACAACGGTGTACAATCAGACTACAAAGTAAAAGTAACAGTATTAATTTCTCTTATTCTCTTACACGGAACTAAATCATACTCTGCTCATCAGATGGTTTAAAGCTAAGTAAATCTTTTAAACAATATATTACTATATTTAAAATTATTGGTATTTCCTCGATGGAACTAACATACTCGTCCTTGCTTCTCTCATACATCATCGCATAAACCTGGACTATAGAATGGATTTCGACTACCACTGTTATTGAATCCCTTCCATGAAATATAGCAGGATCTTTCTCAAGCATGTTAAAGTCTGTTTGGTCAAGTTTAAGTTTAAGTTAAAGTTCACCAGCCTTGAAAATTAAAACAGAATTAATCGAACTTTATTATCTACGAGTCAACTAAGCAAGGTTTTGTCGAATTGGGTCCAGCTAATGCTGATTATTATAATTTTTATGAAAGTTGATGAAAGAAAAGGTATTGGAATGACTTAATATAGTTTCAACGTTATTACATACCATGTGCGAAAGCGCTGGGACTATCGAGACTATATATCATAATAGTGATTTGAGAGTGGTCTTTTTTATTTAAAAAAGGCAAAGACAAAGGGAGTATTGATGGCTCTGAAATAATAGATTTAGATAATACAAACAGTGAACAAGACGATACATTTACTAAAGTAGTTCATGGTTCAGAAGATGCAAATAAATCAATTATAGAATTTGTTAATAGGACTAGAGAAAAGATTGACTGTTGTGTGAGTTCTACTGCGCCCTCGGTTAGCATAGAGGTAGAAGCAATTAAGAACGCAAGAGTTGCTGCATTCAAAGACAGAGGCGTGAAAATTAGATATGTAACTGAGATAACTGCAGAGAACCTCCAGTATTGTAAAGAGATGCTTACCTTCTCTGAAATTAGACATTTAGAAGGTATAAAAGGAAACTTTGAGGTAGCAGACGAAAAAGAATATGTGGCTGTAGCAACTCTTCGTAAAGGACATCCGATACCTCAACTTATCTTTAGCAATGTACCTGAAATTATAGAACAAGAACAGTTTCTTTTTGATACTTTGTGGGACAAGGGTATACCTGCGGAGCAAAGAATTACAGAAATAGAGAAAGGAATAGTCTCACCCGTTACCACTATTTTTAATGATTACAAGAAAGCAGAGAAAAAAGAATTTGACATGATTAGAGAAGCCAAGAAGGAAATACAAATAATTTATTCTACGGCCAGTGCGTTTCATCTTCAAGAGAAAAGTGGCACGCTCGAACTTTTAAAGGACATGTCTGATCAAAAAGAGAATCTACGGATTAGTATTCTTGTGCCAATAGACTCTTCAATTAAAAAATCGTTATCTCTTGCGCTTTTAACTAGCACTATTAACAACAATATTCAAATTCAAGATATTGCACCAAGCATTGACATTAAAATAAAATCATTAGTGGCAGATAGAAAAGAATGTATTATCATGGAAATAAAGAAATTAGAAGAGGAAAAAACAAATCCACCGATTGGTTTCTCTATCTATTCTAATAGTATTCCAACAGTGTTATCATATTGTTCGATATTTGAAATGATATGTAATCAAAGTATTCTCGCTCAAGAACTAAAGCATGAAGGAGAAATTAAGGATGACTTTATCAATACTGCGGCCCACGAATTGCGAACACCTACACAAGCCATTACAGGGTATACTGAAATGAGTGATGAATTGTTTGACAGTATCTTAAAGGACCGAAAAAAAATGACCGATGAAGAATTAGCAAGAATCATCGTAAAACTTCATGAACACCACCAAATTATTTCTAGAAATGCATCAAGATTAAATATTTTAACAAATAATCTTTTAGATGTCGCCAGATTTGAGTCAAATAAAAGTGATGACATTATACTACAAAAAGAGAAAGTAGATTTAGTTAAAGAGATAGACGATCTTATTGAGGTGGAATTTAGCCATAAAGCCAGAGAGAAAGGCATCAAAATGAATTTTATAAATGATAGTCTGGGAGAGCACTGTTGGGTTTATTCCGACAGATTGAGATTAAATCAAATTCTAGTTAATTTAATCGATAACGCTGTGAAATTTACTAAAAGAGATGATAGTATTCATATCATGATCAAAGAGAGTGATGAATTTGAATTAAATCGAAATAAAACGGGCGTAGACGAAACAAACCG
>JBKJYK010000011.1:0-3083 GCA_046715515.1 Candidatus Nitrosocosmicus sp. | reverse complement strand
TTCCATTGGCATTTCCCCTGCTATCAGGCCCTGGTGCTATCACTTCTGTAATACTGTCTTTTCAGACGGCGGGTTTGGCCGTAACAATGCTTTCAATTGCAATTGTGATTGGAATAACATATTTTGTATTCTATTTTACCGCACCCATCTACAGAATACTAGGCGGGCGTGGTTCGCTAATCATTACCCGGGTGTTTGCGGTTTTAGTTGCGGCAATTGCAGTTCAATATGTGGTGGATCGTTTGAAGACCATTTAATCAAATAATTAATTTCGAATTAATGATAATGTTACTCAAAGAATGCGGTGACAAATAACTCAAAGACTTGCTTTGTATACAATGTTAAAGGTGTTGAGATACGCTATTCTGAATTTGGTAATGGCAACAATGGATTTATTAGACTCATGTGGATATCCACATGGTTTCCACCGAACCCGTATACCTCAAGGAACCTAATCCCACTGAACCTGCAATGATATAGTTCTCTTAAGGGATCTGAAACAAAAAAGGTATGGAACATGTCACAATCACAACAAAATCCCTTAAAATCAAATGAAAAAAGTTATTTTTTCGATAAGAATGATGATTCTGATAATAAAAATAACGACATTGAGCCGTTTATAATGTTTGATTATTCCATTCGTTCTCCTCAAACAAAGGACAGTTATTTTCGACGACTAAGAACTTTTTTTGAATATTCCAACATAGAAGGAGATACATTTAGAGATAAATGCAATACCTTTTCAAAAAAAGGACAGGAGATTTCCAACTGGGCCCTTAAATTGATAGTGGAATTTTTACAGATGCAAAAACTAAGGGTAGAACGAAAAGAGATAACAAGTGGAACTTTAAGAAATTATCAAAAAACTATAAAATCCTTCTGTGAAGCAACAGATGTTTTAATTCAATGGGAAAAAGTAACCAGAGGGTGCCTTCCTAGAGGTAAAAGATTTTCAGACGATAGGGAACCAACGATAGAGGAGATGAGAAAAATAATAGAATATCCTGATAGAGTGATTAAACCAATAGTATACGTTATGGCATCTTCAGGATTAAGAGTGGGCGCTCGGGATTATTTAAAATGGGGTCACATAACGCCAATTGCAAATAAAGAAATAGTCAAACCATTATTGCTGCCAAGATTAGGGTTTATGCTGATGAAGATGTTGAATATTTTACATTCATTTCATCAGAGGCTTACAATGCACTAGGTGATTGGATAGATTTTAGGCGATCAACTGGAGAAGAAATTACAAATCAAAGTTGGGTTATGAGAAATTTGTGGAATACCGAAAATTAGAAAGAAAAAATTCAATGAAAAAAAGCGGAGTTACAATTCCAATTAGACTTAGTTCAATTGGGATTAAAAGACTAATGGAAAGGGCGTTATGGATACAGAATTTGAGAATCTACACGATAAAAACCAATTTACAAAAAGGATTGGGAGTAAAGATAAGTGTAGACAGAGATACAAAAAATAACACTTCGATAATAAAGATAGAGAAAAATAACTCCGGTAATTCCAGTGAACACAAAATATCTCCAGAAAACGAACGTTTATCTCCGTATTTGAATGCTTTATCTCCAGTTCCAGACAAGTTATCTCCGGAAGATATAGGAGAGTAAAGCACAAAATACAAGAATTCCGGAGATGCCGGATATACCGGAGATAAATTAAACAATATTATGGAAGACAAGAAGGAAGGCTCTAATATCAACAGTATTGTTAGTATCAGAAATACATGCATTAACTGTCCTAAACCATCAGATCCTCGAATAGGGTACAATCATCCGTTCTATTAATGCAAAGAGCATCCCAAGGTTCAAAATATACACTTAGAGGAGATAGAACACCATATCCAATACTCTAAAGATCATTTTTGATTTGAAAACATTCAATAGTATTGAGATTACTACGGGGATTGTAGCCTTTAGAATTACAACAATATCTTTATTTTTTCTCTTAATTGCTTTTTCACCAAAAATTGCTCTTTATCTGGAAGCTAACTGCCAATAGCACAGTACTATCTTTTTTTCACTTGTAACTACACCCATATTTTATTAAAATCTGCCAGAAATATCTTACATGGACTCAACCAAAAAATCCTAAATAAAATCACCTTACTTAATTCAAGTTGATATGATTAATCTTGTTCTTCTTCTTCTTTTGATTTAATGTCTTCCTTTGCTTTTTCTTTATCATATTCTGTTTCCATATTATTGTAGGTATCCTTCATTTCGTTTCCCATTGCCTTGGCACCTGCTTTCGTCTTATCCATCATTTCCTCTAAATCTCCTGTGGCGTTGTCTGTTGTATTCTCTGTTTCTATTATTAGTTCTTTTTCTTCATCATCATTATAACTAGTCATAATACTTTATAATAAAAACAATATTTAAAAGCGTCATAATAATTATTGTTTTATTGTAAATAGACCCAAATCTATAATTATATTGCTTAGACAATGTTATAAGGTATAAAACATTTTTAATGATAATCATAACGTGTTGTTTATTAATTCAAGATAAATTTCATTAGATGGAGAATTAGTTTCTATTTTATTTTTATTCTGCTAAGGGTGATCTTATACAGGCAAATGCGATCTTTGATAAATAATCATGCATATGCCAAACATTTATCCAAAAATTATTCCGAATAGAAACATTATCATATTAAATATCATTTATGCTAGTATATTGTTAAATACAAAAAACTAAATTCTATTTTAACTTATTTATAAACATAGTCTTGGCATTTTCTTCAAGTAATTATGGACATCCAAATGAAACAGACGAAGACATATTTGACAACAAGATAATAATGCTAAAGAGAGTAAAGTCTTTGAAGCAACTGAGAAGAACAGAGAAAGAGATGGTTAGGCTAAACTACAAGGAGGCAATCATAAAGGGCTTTACCCTAAAGGGTATTCAGCTGTACATGGCAACCAAAACAAAGATATGGATATAATGGTCCTGTTTGGAATACCTACGGAAGGCGAATTATCTTATGAGGTAAAAACAGGCAGTAGCGGTCCCTTATTGCTAACCTTTTCTTTTCCATACTTATACGATTGGCATAATGAACAC
>JBKJYK010000010.1:0-3562 GCA_046715515.1 Candidatus Nitrosocosmicus sp. | reverse complement strand
TTGTCAGAGTTGCCATAAAAAAAGACACGAAAAAATATGCAGAAATCATGAACCACGGGATTACTGGGCATAAATAAATTCCAATAACAACAATTTTTTCAATCAGTACGGAGGTCGGATGGTAGTGCTATAAGGGTAAACCAGAACCTTTGTTTTAGACTGAGGCTTTGTAAAAAAAAATATTTGTCATTTTGTTGTGTATTTTAAAAGTTCCTACCTCAATATTGCTAAATAGGTCTCTTTTATTATAACATAATAATAATAATAATAACACATCAAGACAGAGAAAAAATAGAACCCATTTTAGGCGTTAATAGAGGGGATAATGTAAGGCTAGTAGTATAAAATTAATAAACAACATAACAATAATACTGCCACATATCCATAAAATCGGTAAAAAGGATACAAATATAAAAAAAAACATATTTATAGATAACTGCGCTGGTTTGGATCTAATTTATCAAATTTCATCATTTGTTGTCGTTATAATGATATTCATAATATCAATATTTACTTTTATAGTAACGCTTCGGTTTATTATAAAAAGGTAATGTTTTCAAATGATATCCCTTTAGTTATGGTGATAAGGCCAACATCAAGAGGGGTGGGGTCACATGATTGGGCATGAATTTTAGTAAATGGCTATGCCCCTTATTGCCCATATCTTGGCAACAATTTTGCCTCAAAGTTGTGTTGTCAAATAGTTATCTAGAGAATCAAGTGTTTAAACGACTTTTCAAATGTTTTGTATTTTTACAATTAACGAATGTTTTGTAGGATTAATGGAGGAGTTTATCAGCATTTATAGTTGATTAAGGTCAATATTTTTCTATAAACTATGCCGATACCAATTGCTGATGAGTTAAAGTTTATTGCAAATGGTGAAATCCTTTCTGACAATTGGAGTAGGAAAATTTACTCTGTCGATGCAAGCCATTATGCCATAAAACCATCAGTTATAGTTTGCCCATCAGATAAGCAGGATTTAGAGAGAATATGTAAATACGCCTTTTCCAAGAATGTGTCTATAACGGCTAGGGGAGCAGGAACTGGTCTTCTTGGGCAGTCTCTTTCCGATAGCATCGTTGTGGACTTTACAAAGCACATGAACAAGATTATGGAAATTGGAAATGATTATGTTGAAGTCCAGCCAGGCGTAGTTAAAGGTATCTTAGATCGAGAACTCAAAAAGAGAGGAAAGTTCCTTCCCCCCGACCCTGCAAGTAGCAATTACTGCACAATTGGAGGGATGGTCGCAAATAACTCAAGCGGTCCTCACTGTCTTGGTTACGGCAGTACAATAGACTTGCTTCAAGAGATAGGGGTTGTTTATTCTGACGGCACTAGCGGCTATGTCAATGGCAATAATAAATCCGATGACATCAGGATGAAAAATTTGTTAACGTTGCTATCGCCTTACAGGGAAACTATCCAAAAGCGTTTTCCAAAAGTGACCAAAAACTCTTGTGGCTATAGGCTTGATGCCGTAATTAACGACCAGGGATTTTCACCTCACAAAATATTTGCCGCCTCTGAGGGCACATTAGGAATACTAACCTCCGCAAGGCTAAAGATATTAGATATTCCGCCATATCGTCATTTACTGTTGCTAGGTTTTGAGGAATTGCTATCAGCTATATCCGAAGTTCCGCTCATCTTACAGTTTTCACCTGTTGCCCTTGAAATGCTTGATCACACAGTTGTTTCTCAGGGTGAGAAAAATGTGCGTGGGAAATTTGCCGTCAATACAGGTTGTCTGTTATTTGTAGAATTTGCAGGAGACAGAATTAGAGATATAGAGAGAAAAGCGGATCACCTTAAAGAAAAGTTATCTGGCAAATGCTACACAATAGAAAGTGTTGGTGACGAACAGAGTATGACCCGAATATGGGAAGCGCGAAAAGGTGCATTAAATCGTGTTATGAAATTGACGTATGGTTCAAGAAAGCCTATTGGCCTAATAGAGGATACGGCGGTTAAACCCACTTTGTTACACAATTATACCCAATATCTCCTAAAATCATATTCCGATAGTAAACTAGACTACGTTGTTTACGGTCATGTGGGAGACGGAAATTTACATACAAGGCCTTTAATCGACATGAATTCCAAATCCGAAGTTGAATTAATAGAACGTCTTGCTCAGCAAGTTTTCAGCAGGGTAATAAAATGTGGTGGCACTATAACAGGAGAACATGGAGATGGGCTAGCTAGAGTAAAATACATTCCATTTATGTATGGTAACGAAATATTTTCGGTTTTCCTGCAAATAAAAAAGTTATTTGATCCCAAATATCTTCTAAACCCTGGAAAGAAGATTTTGCCTAGTTCTATGCGGTAGGTAGAATACGCCAAGTCTAAAATGAGATGATTCATCACCCAAGCGTTTATTATAATAAAGGTGCAGCTTTTTGATCCTTATAGGTTGTACCATTATATCCAAAAGGTTTTTCGTTGTATCAGAGATCCCTATTGCAGATATAATACAACTGTCCTCGTTTGTCTTATCAACATAGTTATTGTCCATATGAAATCAATAATGTCAAAGTATATACCAAGTTAGAAGTAAATCTCATTCACCCTTTCTAACCCATTTGTCACCCTCTTTCGCATATTCTTTTTTTACTGCAGCCCATGCTACCTTATGAGCAACTTCTTCAGCACTCTCTTTTTTACCACCTCGTCTTTTGTCGTGGTCTTGATATTCTTTAACAGCACTAGAATGAGTCTTTTTAAATATGTGTTGAGCATGGTCTGGAAATTGATCTATTCTTTTTTCGGTGGCTTCAGATAGTTCATCTTCGCTCCCATTGCTTTTTATTGTATTTTTTTAGGGACAATACAGGCTATGCGATATATCATTTAAAAACATATTTGGCAAAGCATGCCACTCCAGCAACAGCGTTTTTTTTTGTATAATATCTTTAGCCAACCAAAAATGTTTGAAATCACATGTTGTCTTTGGCACCGATTTTTTTATTTTCTTCCACAAAGTAACATTGTGAGAATGAATATGTTCTTTCTAAATACCCACCATGAAAAACGCTAATGATAAAGCGCATATATCTTTCTCAACATTTATGAAGAAATGAGATTTAATGTTAAATCAAAGTTGCTGTGTATACATGTTGTTTTTAAATAGCATAACCAGAGGAATATGCAAATAAAGACAAAATCATAAAAAAAGTTAAATTGCTTTAGATTAGGGATGATTAAGTACTATAGAAAGTAGTACTAATCTTCCACGTCATATTTGCTTTTTGCTTCTTCTTTGGTCACATTAAACCATAGTTTGTGACCATCATATCTTTCAACAAGACTTTTAGGGATATTATAGACGTTTTTATCAATTACTCCGGCCTTGGTAACAACAATATTTCCGCGTAATTCTTGGACCTCTCCAAGATCATCATCGCCCATTCCACGAGCTTCTTTTCCTTTTATTTCTTCCCAGTCTAAATTATCTATTGAATCCGGGTCATTCCAGAATTCATCATGGGATGTCCGTTCATGAGAAGGCCCTATAGAAGCTGAACCCCTTAAGATATGAGTTCCTTTTATC
>JBKJYK010000009.1:0-2600 GCA_046715515.1 Candidatus Nitrosocosmicus sp. | reverse complement strand
TTGTTAACCCTGTCCTAATTATTCCCTCGTCAAACTCTAAAAATATTGCAGTACTGGAAATTCTCCAAAAGTGGTTGTTTTTCTCCAAATCTTTAATTTCCACTAGCAACTCATTGACCATTTTCTTTGACCTTTCCAATGGCTGATAAAGTGTAATTACGATTGGAATTTTTTTGTTTTCTATTTTCTTTAACAATAATGATAGAATGTTTAGGCTTTGGTATCCGCCTGATTTTGGTCTTGGGATTGTTGTATCTGTTTTTGTTTTGTTATTTCTCAATTTGTAAAGGTTAAACATATTCAAAGAATCAATCAACCCATTTAGGGAATCAATGATTAATATGGAATCACAAGTTAACGAATTTACCATTTCCTTTATTGTAAATTCAATATTTTTTATGTTTGGCAAAACAACCTTTAGATTTGGAAATTCGCTTTTATTATATTTTAGTATATTATTGTCTTGAAAATAAGACGAAAATTGGGTATCAAAATCAACAAATAGTATTTTTTTTTCTTTGCAGTTCAAAAGCAAAAACGATAAAAAGTTAATCTTGCTGTTTATGTTGTAAAAATATGACAGGTTGATGCCATCGGAGACCAAATCAGAAAGGTTGCAGGAATGAATATAATTTATTTACAACACCTTAAATAATTATGGACCAGTCTAATATTTAATGCTAAAGGATAAAAAAAAATGAAAGGCGAGGAGAAGGAGAATGAGAAAGCAGCAGCAACAGCAGAGAATATTGTTGACGATGCAGGACTTGATGAGAAAATACATGGAGATTTTTTAATTTCAAATAAAAAAATTTATCTAAACAACGGATCTGTTGGTCCGGTACCAATTTCAACTGTTAAAGCCATTACCGATTTTTATTTAAGGTATTCAGAGCAAGGTCCAGACTCTGCAGAGTCTAATGAGTATTTGGAGAATCTGAAGAGGGAAACAAGGCAAAGGGTTGCAGATTTAATCAACTGCGACAGCGACGAAATAATTTTTACATCCAGCACCACTGAAGGTATCAATTTTGTCACACATGGCATTTCATGGGAAAAAGATGATAAAATATTGCTAAGAAATGCAAAAAATGAGCACTTTTCAAACTATTTGCCATGGGTTAAGGCAGCCAATGATAACAATTTACAGATAGAGACCTTCCCCTTTGATAACGAAAAACAGATTATAGAAGATCTCACAAAATTGATAGGGTCATCAACTGAAGCTCCTAGGGTTGTTACGACTAGTCATATCATGTATAACAATGGTTCAATTACCCCTGTTGAAACAATTGGAAGTATTATTAAAAAAAAGAATAAAAAGATATTGTTTTCTATTGATGGGGCCCAAAGTGTTGGCGCCATCGATGTAGATGTAAAAAAAATCAAATGCGACTTTTTATCCTTTCCGGCGTTTAAATGGGTTTGTGGGCCACTGGGAATCGGGGTGCTATATGTAAATAAAAAAGTGATGGATAACGATTTTGAGCCAGTATTTGTTGGAGCAGGCACCGCACAAATTGAATCAAACAAGGTGAAAGGCAACAACCCCAAAAACACCTCAAACAAAACACGGGAAACCCTAAAATTTTACAAATACCCCCAAAAATATCATTCTACATTCAGAAACTATCCCGGCTTGGCGGGCCTTGAGTCATCAATAAGGTATTTGCTTAGAATAGGAATTCCCAACATCTACAAAAAAAATAAAAAGCTTTCAACAATCTTCAGGGAGGAAATCTCCAAAATAAATGAGATTGTTATCCATGAGGCCTCGGAAGAAAGCATGCGTTCGTCCATGGTTAGTTTTTCGTTTAAGAGAAATAGCAACAACAGGGTAAGGATTTTGGTTGAAAAACTGCAAGAAAAGGGGATAATACTGGCAGAAAGAGAAATTGGCCTGAAAAAAATCATAAGGGCCTCCCCTCATTTCTACAATACCGAAAATGAAATCATAAAAACAATTAACGAAATTAAAGACATAACAAGCAAAATGTAGAAGGTTTTATTTTTTTTGCCCCTGTCCCTCTATCACGATCATTGTCAATGTAGAACGTACTTTATCAATTTTTCTTATGTTCCATGTGATGATTTCTCTTAATTTGTCCATATCATCCGATGAGACCCGCACAATAATGTCGTACACCCCAAAAACTCCGCTCACTTCCACTACTTCCGGAACTTGCTTTATTTTTTTGATTATGTCACTTTCAGCACCCAAATCACAGTTTAATAATACATAGGCAGTTGGCATGAGGACTTTAGTTGGATTAAATTATTAAACTTTTTGTAGATTTTTTTTCAAGGTTATTATTAAAATTAGCAGCATGCCTAAAGATGATTTATTTTTTGTATTGCACGATTTAAGCTATTTTTGATAACATATGCAAATAATTAATATACCCATTGAAAAAAACTAAATTCAAAGCGGGGGTCGCCTAGCCTGGTAGGGCGTGGGATTGCTAATCCCATGTTCGCAAGAACTCGTGGGTTCGAATCCCACTCCCCGCGCTTTAAACGAGGGTTCTATCTATATTATTAAATATCTAAAAATTGACAATTGTAATAGTTGGAATCTCATAAAGAATCCTACATAACAA
>JBKJYK010000008.1:0-3628 GCA_046715515.1 Candidatus Nitrosocosmicus sp. | reverse complement strand
ATTAAATTCACTAATGTTATCTTATTTAAAATCATACTAAAGTCATTTTGATGCTGATGGTTAATTGATGTTTAGTGATATGGCAATTTTTAAATTCATCTTTCAGTTTTATTTTACTTAACTTGTTTCGTAATGGCTATTATATTCAAACCGATTAATCTTATCATAAAATGTGTAAATAATTAAAAAAAGTATTAAAAAATGCTATAAAACTATACAACAATACAAAATGAATTATAATAATGACAATAAAATACAATACAATGAAAATATATAAGTATTAGGTTAGTCTAATAGTATTATGCATGTGTTCGATACTAGTATAGTGGAACATATAGAAATGAAAATGGTTCGTCCCTCTCAATTTTCTATTAGAGACAAATTCAGTGATCAACAGGAATTCGAATCCCTTACTTTAAGTATCAAAGAGCATGGATTGCTCCAACCAATACTTATTAGACCTTATCAAAATAGCTTTGAGATAGTTGCAGGCCACCGAAGGTTTCATGCGTGTAAATCCCTCCGTTGGCGTCATATACCATGTAAGATAAGAGAATTAAGCGACAAACAAGCCTTCGAAATTCAAATCACAGAAAATATCCAAAGAAAGTCTATGAGTGCCTTGGAAGAAGCCGAGGCATTTAGAAAATACGTTCAAGATCTGGGTTGGGGTGGTGTTACAGAATTATCTAAGAAGATCGGCAAAAGTGAAGAATATGTTTCACATAGAATTCAACTTTTAAAACTCCCACAGGACATTAAAGAAAAAATAATGCTTAACAAGATAAGTGTTAGCCAGGCATTAGAACTAACAAATCTATCACATGAAAATATTGTTCAATTTACCAATCATATTATAGAAAATGACTTAACAATAAGACAAATCAGGGAAGTTAAAACCGTCTATTCAAAAGAAAAAATTGCCTTAGATGACAAAATGATACAAGACGTCCTCAGCCTTAAAAGTGCAAAAACATTAAAAATCACAAAAAAAACTTCGCTTGCCCTAAAAATTACCCTTGCCAGACTGGATAGCATAATAGAGGAAGTTCAGTTAACTTTTGAGCCCACACAAAGTACTGATATAATCAGTTTTTTGATGGAGTTGAGACTTAAAATTCATTCATTAATAGATGATACTATTAGATTCAAAAATTTGAAAATGTCTAAAACTCAAAAATGCCTAAAATAATGGAGATTTCATATTTAATTAATGGAATAAAGTTTAAATCTTTTCTCTGTTGATTTCGTTGTTTTTAGAGTGTTGTAACCACTCACCGAGAAAGTTTGTGTATTCTTTACTGGTATATGTAAACGCAGTGGAATTAAGCCCCTTTGTAGGGCAAAAGTCATAAACCTCAAAATTCTGGATGATGTCTCCAAATAGGTTTCTATACATATCGCTTTCTTCATCCGCGATTTCTGTTGATGAGGCGAGCAGAATTGTAATCCAATCATACCCTCCTCTTATTCGGCCCGAAAACAATACAAATGGCGCATCATCTGAAAACTTTTTTAAAACCCTTATCCTGGTTGTTAGGTGTTGAGATGATCTAAATGTTACCAATACTACTCTCATTATTTTAAGTTTAACTTTGTTATTATCAATGCAAATGGTGTATGCTGATATCACTTTTTCATTCTCTAATGTTTTTATTCGAGTATCTATTTCATCTGGGTTCAGATTATGCCCGTAGCCTTTTAAATAATCTCTTATTTCGTTCAGATCTTGTTTTGCGTTTTTGCATAATGCTGAGAGAATTATTTCATCTATGGCGTCTAGCATCGATTTAACAATGTGAAATAATTATATCTTTATTTGTAGTATGGAAGTCTATAAATAAGTATTTATTTTATTTTGTAACTGCAACAGTGTTGCCTGTCCTTTCTAACTTTAAATTAATCATTAATTGTGAATCAAATATATCTTAAACGTTCTGTAAAATAAACCAAATGGAATCCATGAGTGATTTTTTGGTTTCATCTATGAATGGTGTAATGCCCTTTTACAATGGGTCAGCATTGCCGATGATAATGATAAAACATTGAAATTAAAATTTGAAGAATTATTGTTTAAACAAAAGATAGTAGTTGACGCAGACAATCCTAAGGATTGTTTCTATTTGGATATATGATACAGATAGATGGCAGTGAAAATAGATATGGAGATAGTTGTTATTTAAATTTCTTTAGGATAATAGTTGAATATTTCAAATTTCATTTCATGAAACATTCCTAAATGATGAAAATACTTTCCTCCGAAGTCGTCTTCAATATTGTATTAGAAGAATAACCAATAAACCATTCTTCAGCATATGGGTCAAACTTTTAACATTTTCTGATTACTGGTGTTAATTCAAGATTATTAAAATATTTCAATGTTAACCTGTATATACGATTTAATCCGATATTGTATTCACAAATAATTTGTAATAATTTGCCGCAATACAAAAGAATTGTAAAAATGGCTTTAAAATAAAAATCGTATAAAAAAGAAAATTTTTAATGGATGTATATTAGGCTTGGATTATTTGACACATATACCTTATCAACTACAAAAAGATATATCTCTATATCCTGTAACCAGTTATATCGTCATAATAAATATTTCAAACCTTTTCCTATGTTTTTATTAATAAACTGAAATTCTTTACAAATTGTTAAACAATACTAGGACAAGAACATACTGTGGGAATACCTACATATTCATCAGGAGATCCTATACTTGATTTTTTCTATATATTATTTAATGGCATCTCAGAAGTACCTTTGTTTAGCTCTCCAGTAACTGGCATTCTAATTCTCGTTGGTGTTTTGATTGCTTCTCGAAAAGCTGGTATGATGATGGTATTAGCTGGATTAGTAGGAGCAGGTGTGGCTATAGTATTGGGTGCTGATTACGGTCTTGTGACTTTTGGTCTGTTTGGTTATAACTCCATTTTAACTGGAATGGCCTTCTGGTCTGGACCCTTTGTTAAGGCAAACAGGGCAACCCTATCCATTTCAATATTTGGAGCTGCCATCACTGCCGTTGCCTGGATGGCATTTGCGCATTGGATGGGTGATATATTTAGTCCAGACCTTCAAGGGGGCATAGCGGCCTCAGTTGCGATTCCTGGATTCACTTCATCATTTATCTTTACAACTTGGGCAATGATGTATGCAAGCAAACGCTATGGGCATGATATCTGGCCAGAAGTTCCAGAAGAACCAAGAGCTGAAGCCGTGAAAGTGGTAAGGGAGGAAACCAACAAAGACATTGACAACCCAGTTCAAGAGACTGTGGAGCACTTTAAATGGACCGCAAAGGAATTCATTAAAGCAACCCTAAAGGGTGTATCACAGGTTACCTTTATAGAGAACTGGAAAACTGGTCTGTTTTGGGTTATAGGGTTAACATTGGCTTTTGAATTGGCTCCATTTATAGCTGGTACCCAAGATAGGCCTTGGTTTACTAATGGATATACCGCTCAATGGGATGAATATTCGCCACTGTACCTTGGGGGAGTTATGGCATTAGTTGGATCTGCATAGGGTGCGGCTCTATCCATAATGATGAAGATACCGACACAGGAAACCAGAATTGGTTTACACGGATTTAACCAAGTACTTGTAATGATTGCATTAA
>JBKJYK010000007.1:0-6255 GCA_046715515.1 Candidatus Nitrosocosmicus sp. | reverse complement strand
TCCTAAAACCAATAATGTGGATTTAGTTAAAAGGGCATTGAACTTTGATATCAATAATTTAAAACTGTTATTCTGATTTTTACATTCATATAAATACAGATGAACTGAGAATTTTAAAAATTTTTGGAAAAACATATCCTTTAGTTGAAGAACTTGACAAATCATTATCCCTATATACCGCATTTAGAAAGAATAAATATAGTCGCAGACATAATCATCATTTCTTTAATGTCCTCAACTCCAGTTAAATCCCCTAAAGGATGCAATTAATTTTCATCATTCAATCAAAGGATTAAAAAAGGCATCATCTTTTGTAGCAGCATCAAAAAACACTTCACCGGATTAGGCTCAAGAAATGTTAAATGGATATATTTTAAGAGCGCCCTATTTTAAGAATAAACTAAATAACAACTAACTCGAAAATAGATATTTCGATAAATGTTAGCAATAAAGAAGAAAGAACGCTTTTTTCGGTTAGATAAAGAAACGACGGTACAAACAGCAAATTCTAGACCTCAATTAATATTCCAGTTTGCAAAATAATTGATAAATACCACAACCTAGGCGAACAATAATACATCTGCTATGCTTTAAAGCAATATATTAAAAAAAGGGACAATTAATGTTCATGTCGGTGTTTGTCTACATGTACATGTACATGAGAATGGGTTAAGTCACCGTGACGATGATAATGGTAGATTTTTTTTAAGGCAGTACATAAAACCGATAATCCAAACCCTAAAGTTACAAACATAACAATAGTGGGTCCTGAGGAAGAATCCAAGAAAAAGCTAAAATACATTCCAGAAAATGAAGCAACTATTCCTATAATAACAGACGACAATATAACATTAGTAAAATTATTGGAAAGCAACCTTGCAGAAATTGCGGGTCCGACTATTACTGCAGCAAGAAGTGTTACACCAATAGAAGACATTGAAGATATAATGATCGTTGCTAAAACAAAAGAAAACAATAACTCAATATAATAGGTTTTTATTCCACTAACTTTTGCGCTTTCATTGTCAAAAAATGTAAATACTAATCGTTTATGAAACAAGAAAAAGAATAATCCGGAAAGTATCGTAATAAGGATAATAATATACAGGTCTTGATCAGTTATAGACAAAATGTTTCCAAATAATAAAGATTCAAAATTTCGGGTATAGCGATCCGTCATGCTTACCATTAAAACACCAAAAGCAAAAATTGCAGTGGTTACAAGGCCTATTGCGGCATCAGGTTTGATTTTGTTTCTCTTACTAATCTCATGTATAACAAATGAAGCTAAATAGCTCCATAAAATGGCTCCAATGTAAAAATTTATTCCCCCAATATTACCTATTATGGCACCACCAAAAGCTGCATGGGAAAGGCCATGCCCAACATACGCCAGTCCTCTCAATACTACGTAAACACCAACCAAGCCGCATATGCCTCCAAGTAGAACAGATACAACTATGCCCTTTATAAAAAAGTCGTATTGAAAGGGTAAAAGAAAATCAACCATTATCTTCATCAGCTGATGTTCTGTAATCTAAAAGCCCATATGTTTTTAATAGTGTATCTTCTTTAAGAACATCACGCGGATATCCTTCTGAGATTATGCTCTTGTTAAAACATACTACCCATGGAGATCTTTTTGCAATATGAGTTATATCATGAGTAGATAAAATAATGGTCATCCCAGCATTGTTTAAATTTATTAAGATTTCAAATATTTTTTCCCTTGATGTATAATCTAGTCCAGTAGTGGGTTCATCCAAAATAAGAATTTCAGGGTTCCTTAACAACGCTCTACCAAGAAACACTCGTTGTTGTTCCCCTCCAGATAACTCTCGAATATGCCTATTACCATAACTGTCTAATCCCAGGGTTTTTAAAATATCTTTGATTTGCTGTTTTAATTTCTTATCAATCCAAGGCAAATAACTTTTATAATTCCATGAGCCCATCGCTAATACTTCTTGAACTGAAACTGGAAAGGTCCAATCAATTGTCTCTATTTGGGGCACATATCCAGTTGATGGAATATGATATAGGGGAATACCATCGTTATCTATAAACTCAACATCACCATGCCAAGGATTATGAATGCCTGTGATAATTTTCAGTAAAGTGGTCTTGCCTGATCCATTTGGGCCCACAATAGACGCAAAACGCCCTTTTGGGATAGTTAAGTTAACGCCTTCGACAACATAATCATGGTATGTAAAACCAAAGGATACATCGGTTAATTTTAACTGGCTAAATGAATTCAAGTTTCCCTGTACAATCATTTTAATGGTTTCTATTTAACATTTTTAAAAAAAGAAAAGTAGCTGATAACTAATTAAAAGTATTTTCAGGATTCAGGGTATTCAATCCATCAATATTTCCTCCAAGAGGAATTACCATATTTTTCACATTATCAATCATCATACCCACATAGGTATGATTTTTATCATTTGGATTACCGGGTAGCGAATCATCACGCAAAGTTTGGACTATAGCAACATTAGATTCCCTAGCTATTTGGTCTACCACTTTGCTTGAGAATACCTCGGATGCAAATATTGCGGGTACCTTTTCTTGTTTAATCTGATCTATCAATTTGGCCATATCAAGAGGAGATGGTTCAGAAAAATCTGAAGGCTGAATAGCACCTATCACAGTCATATTGTATCTAGGTGCAAAATATGCCCAAGAGTCATGATATGTTAAAAGTTTTCTGTTTTCTGCAGGTATGGTTTTTACAGAATCAAAAATTCCCTTATCTAATTGTTTTAAAAGACTATAGTATTTGTTAGTATTATCAGAATAATAATCAGCGTTATTTGGATCCATTTCTATCAATTTATCAAGAGCTATATTAACAAATTCCATCGCATATGCTACATTCAGCCATAAATGAGGATTCGGATACCCCTTTTCTTTAGGAAAACTAAAATCGAAAACCCAATTGGTGGAATTAACAGCATTATCACCTAATTTTAATAATTGAATATGTGGATTTTTTTTTAACGTCTCATTAACAGTTTTTTCAATGTTATCTTCAAGATGTAAACCGTTTATAATCACAAGATCGGCTATACTCAATTTTATCACATCAGAGGGCACTAATTCAAATGTATGTGAGTTAACACCCTCAGGTACTAGCCCTGTTAAATTAATTTTATCGCCACCTACGTTTTTTACTATATTGGTTATGGGAGATACAGAGGTGACGACAGAAAGGGCTTTATCTAATGCAAATACAGATTTCAATTCCTTTTCGCTAAATCCATTATTCCCCAAAATAAGAACCGAAAAAAAAACTATAGTAAATGCCAGAAAATAGATATGTCTTTGATATCTTTGTCCATACAGCGTATACTCACAGGCAATCATGAGATAATGCTGTAATACAGAGATTAGTTTTTTTAAAGAAATAATCAATTAATAAATACATCTTTAAAGATATAAATGGACTCCACTAAATTTTTCTCATTCCACTGAATGAAACATTTAAAATTTTTTTTCTGATTATTCCTAATATTAAATATATTATATTCTTTATATCAAAAACATACTGGCCAAGCAAACGAACCAGTAAACCGTTGTCATCGGGCAATTTTGTGCATCCCCCTATAACACTGTTTAAATTTGAATTGTTCAAAAGCATGTTTATTTCGCTCTTGATACCTGTTATCTCATTTTTAGGTGTCAAAATATAAACATTTCCCAATATGTCATAATTATTCATAATACCAAAAGATTTAATGTTTTGTTTTTTAGGTTCAAGCTTTGCTATATCAATAAAACGTATTTTATTTTGATGGTTTACAGATTTGACTTTCATATAACATATATCATATTCAAAAGATTCGTTACTTGCAACTCTTCCCGGGGTCAATATTTCAGAATATACGCATGTGGCAGTATCATGAACTTTAATGCTAGAGACCTGGTAATATTTGGAATTTTTAAACGGTATTATCTGATCCGGAATATACTCCAAGTAACAATTCTCATCGACATCCAAGTTTATTATTTGGGTCCCAAAATTATTATTCATTTTATATATTCTTGTTGCGCTTTGTGTGGTGATATGCGATATGGCTGATTTTTTTAACGCAATATCTGTTCTATATCGATCGCCTTGGAGAATCCCACCCGATGGTGAAATAATATAAACATATGCCATTTCGGGGCAGGTCTCTTCAAGGTAAAGAGCACGCTTTATACATAATGGAACTTTATAGAATTGATTTTTTATTGAGGTTTTGTTATTGTATTTATCTTTCTCTAAATCCAGTTGTAAAATACCAAGTTTACCAGATTTTCCAACAGAAAGTTGTTCTAATGGTGTATCATATTCCAATATCTCATATGGGACATCAGTAGGTGTACAAAAAGAAAGATCGTAAATAATCATCATAATTACCGTTTATCGTACTAAATTTTTATTTTAGATTTTGGTGGTGCATTAAATAACACATCTTTAATAACATAGTCTGTCGCCTCTCTGACACCTTGACCAGTCTTACTATTAACAAAAACAAATGGTTTATCACATCGTATAATCTTTGCATCTCTTTCCATTATACCAAGATCAGCACCAATAAAGGAAGCAATATCAATTTTATTGATTACCAAAAGGTCACATGTTTCTATTCCAAGGCCACGTTTCCTTGGGTATTTATCCCCTCCGGAAACATCAATTATATAAATAAAATAATCGGCAAGTGCAGGGCTAAAGGTGGTTGTAATGTTGTCACCACCACTTTCAATAATTATTAAATCAAGGTTTGGGTGCTTGATCTCCATTTCCTCTACAACGGATATATTGATTGATGGGTCTTCCCTTACAGCAGTATGAGGACAGCCACCTGTAGCGATACCAATGACCAGATCCTCAGGCATCAATCCTTTTTCGGTAGCAAGGTTTTTCCGCATCCTCTCAGCATCTTCCTTTGATACAACATCATTGGATATAATACCAACATCATATCCCTCGTCCTTTAGAAGAGGAACCATTTGCTCAATTAACATTGTTTTTCCTGAACCAACAGGACCTCCTATTCCAATGCGAGGAATTCGTGAAAGTGACACATAAAATTAGATAAAAAATTAAGTAATAAACATTTTGGAATCCATCTGTTCATGATGCATTTGAATTATATCCAATTTTGTGATAAATTGCCACATGCTAGAGTAAGATCGGTTAATATTATTGATTACGTTTGACAAAATCACAGGTTTCATTTCATGGATTATGCGCTGGCCATCATAGTGTTGCAGGATGCCTAAACGTAATGCCGCTCCAACCACACTAATTGTAAAACCATAGAGCAGCATTAAACCTGATCTCTCCTTTTTTATATTCATAGCATTGCAAGATATTGCAAACGATACAGGATAGACGCCTTTAGCCAATCCATCTTTAATGTTTTTCAAATAAAAGTCAACATATTCATCATTATCGGTAAATGAAGAGATACACCTTAAAAGTTGAATTCCAGACCTTATTGAAGCCAATCTAGTTTCGTCTATCAATCGCATGAAATAATACACACTATCCAATTCCAACAGTGCAGAATAATCGTTTTTTTCAATACAATTGTATACATTACCGATAACAGTACAATCCGTTGGTCCTACTTGTTGTGATACATATGCTTTGATAAAATCAAAAATATCTTTATAGGTTAATTTTTTATTCTTGTTTTTATTGTAAAATAGGGACTCTAGCCCATTTGAATTGGTATATAACCCTGTTGGGAAAAATGAATCAGATAGCTGTAAAAAGCTGATATCATCTATTGATATAAAGTTCTCTCCATTTTCAATGCTCATGTACATCAAATCCTTGATCAGGTTCATAAATCATGTTATCAGTTTTTATAACAATATGATCCTTTATATGAGGTAAAAGTCGTTGAAAAAGGTCTATCTCATCCGTACTTTGGATCGGAAAAATGATTTTGTTTTCTTCCAATTTTAAAGGTCTATGTAGGTTACCAATAGTATGACCGATTTTTATTGCCATATTTATAAAATCGGAATTGTTGTTTTGTCCTGCGTATTTAGAAGACGGTGGCGAAACCTTAAAACTCAACACTGCCACAAGTTCTGGAGATAACTCTATCAGTATCATTTTATCATCATCTAAAAAAACTACATCGCGATCCCTAAGCCTGGTTCTAGATGGCAAAATAAATCCGATGTCCGTACCTTTGTCTGAGGTTTTCCTCATCCTTACTTTTTCTGACTCTGATCTTTGAATTACCACAT
>JBKJYK010000006.1:0-10142 GCA_046715515.1 Candidatus Nitrosocosmicus sp. | reverse complement strand
CAAGTA
The DNA here is from genome assembly GCA_046715515.1 of Candidatus Nitrosocosmicus sp. Taxonomy (GTDB): domain Archaea; phylum Thermoproteota; class Nitrososphaeria; order Nitrososphaerales; family Nitrososphaeraceae; genus Nitrosocosmicus. The sequence goes on along the minus strand of JBKJYK010000006.1, from coordinate 10,136 downwards.
GTTGGAGAAGATTGGGGACAATAAAGATAGAGGAAGAACAGTCTTCTTCACTCTATATTCTTTTTGATAGCATTAGATGGGAAGAAAAATCTATAATTGAATCTGCAAAAAAAAACAATATCGATATAAAACCGATTGATTGTAAAGAACTTGTCCTATTTTTGAATAGTGAAACTAAGGAGTTTAAAGACAAAGTTATCCTACAGCGATGCGTCAGTTATTTTAAAAGCATTCACTCTACCGCCGCTTTGGAAGGACTGGGTGCACAAATGATAAACACACTTTACACTTCTATTATGTGTGGTAATAAACTGTTCTCTCACATGGAGCTTCAAAAGCAGGGGGTCATCACTCCAAACGCCTTTTGCTCCTTTTCTCCGTCATCTGCGATTGAGGGAATCAACAGATTGGGCTATCCCGCTGTGATTAAACCAACTGTTGGAAGTTGGGGACGATTAATTGGTTTACTAAACGATGAAGAAGCTGCCAAAGCTGTTTTAGAAGATCGCCAACACATGTTTCCAATTTATCAAATTAACTATATTGAAGAATTTGTTAAAAGGCCGCCAAGGGATATACGAGCAATTGTTATAGGCAATCAAGTGGTGGCTGCTATATATAGATATTCGGGCAAAAACGAATGGAAGACAAACATGGCATTGGGTGGTCATGCCGAAGCATGTCCCATCACAAATGAACTGGAAGATATCTGTATCAATTCCGCAAAAGTCTTTAAAGGTGACATGGTTGGTGTTGATTTGATGGAGAATGAGACTCATGGTTTATTAGTTCATGAAGTAAACAACACAACCGAATTCAAAAATACTGTAAGAGTCACTGGAATTGATATTCCATCATTGATTGTCGAGTACATGGTTAAAACCTACAAAAAATAATTAATATGGTTTCCTCCGCCTTTGCTATAAAATTATTGCAGGACTCGTTGGAAATTTATTCACCTTCCAGATCGGAATCAAAACTTGCTAATTTTTTGAAGGATGTTTGCATGGATCTTGGATTTGAGCAGGCAAATATTGATAGCGTGGGAAATATTATTGCAATAAAAGGGACTGGGGACCCTGTAATATTACTTTGCGGACATATGGATACAGTTCCAGGTATTGTTCCGGTTCGTCTAGATGGTGATTATATGTATGGTAGGGGTGCCTCAGATGCGAAGGCGCCATTGATCTCTATGTTACTTAGTGCCGCTGACTTTCCAAAACAAAATGGAACTATAGTTTTTGCTGGAGTTGTCGATGAAGAAGGCAATGCCACAGGAATAAAAAACCTTGTAAAGGACAAAAATTTAAGACCTCATTACGCTATTTTTGGTGAACCCAGCGGTATTGATAATATCACTGTTTCCTATAAAGGCCGTTTAGAAATTCGTTTGCTATGTGATGTAAACAACAGTGCGCATGCGAGTGCGCCATGGCTTTCTTTGAATGCCATCGAGGAGATTTATAACATATGGAATAGCTTAAAAACTGTTTTAGACAATATTGATGTCAATACAACTACTAAAAACAAGGCAGATCTTGTAAGTTATAGCATAACCGAAGTAAGTGGTGGATCAAGTCATAATGTTACCCCTCAAAAATGTAGATTGACTATCGATATTCGAATACCCACCAGTATGTGTTGCGATGATATTTTGAACTTGTTGGATGTAAAAATAAATGAAATTATAAAAGAAAAGGGCCCTATCATAGTTAAATATCACGTAGAGGACAAAACAGAACCTTTTCAGGCGAATACCTCCTCACCTTTGGTGAGATCCCTTGTACTGGCAATTTTGGAAAACAGAAAAAAAAGACCTTTACTGTTAAAGAAAACAGGAACAGGAGACATGAATATTTTGGGGAATGTTTTGAATATACCGGTGGTCACATACGGGCCCGGAGACCCGCACTCATCTCACACAACGGATGAAAGGGTATACATCAAAGAATATTTAACAGGAATAGACATATTTAAAAACACTATATTCCATATGATGCGATTGCATAAGAATTTACAAAAATAATCAAGGAAACAACAATTTCCAATTCCTTTCCTGTTATTAATGGTGGATACATACATAAATTAATTATAACAATATATTTTATTTAACTATCAATGCTCTGTTTGATAGGTGTAGGAATAAATGAATATGATTCTTTAAGTTCCGGTTCTGTTGAAATGTTGAAAAATAGTGACATGATATATGTGGAAAGATTTACAGGGTTTTTATCAAACGGATTTATAGAAAAAATAAAAGACCTTGTGGGTGGTTATGGGTTTTCAAGTAAAAAAAAAAGTATTGAGGTTCAATTGGCAAAAAGATGGTTTGTAGAGGATGGAAGGCAAATATTGGAAAACTCATTAAAAGAAAATGTCAGCATATTAATTTATGGTGACCCTCTTATTGCAACCACTTACAATGAGCTGCTTGTGAGAGCAAAAAAGCAATCAATACCTTATAAAGTGATTCATTCCTCATCTGGAATTCCATCCTTAGTAGGGGAGTCGGGACTGCATTATTACAAATTTGGGAAGATGGTTACTATCATGTCTGACCCAATGTCCTCCATTACAGTATATGACACCATATACAATAACATTTGTTATGGATTACACACCCTAATCTTGACCGAGTACAACAATGACCTTGAAAGTGATGGTTTAAGCCCCACCAAAAATCCAAGTCCTTTTTTTCTGTCCCCTAAGAGGGTTTTTGACCTTCTCATGGAGAGAGAAAATGAACTGAAACTGCTAAATCTGTCTGAAGATTCTTTTGTAATTGTGACGTGTAAAATTGGGACAGAAAGCTCAAAAGTAATATGCGGAAAAATTAAGTCTTTAATGAACATTGAGTTTGAAAGTGGCCCTAATTCTATAATTGTCCCTGGTGCCCTGCATTTTACAGAGATTGATTCCATTAAAAACTTAACTATTGCATTGGATGACCCTGACGATAACTCTACTAAAGTCAATAAACTATCCAGCAGGATGTTGGATAAGTATATTCCAAATGCAAAAAAAGCGTTATCCACTCTATCGTCTTTAGTTAAGGAAAAAGAAAACGGCTTTAAAGAGGAATACTCTGTTGTTTTGGAAAATGCTGAAAACTATCTCTTCGATGCTGAAAACTTTTACAGACAGGGTAGAATTGAACTTGCAATACTTAGTGTAGGTTATGCTGAGGGTTTAATTGATTCCATTCGATTCCAAAAAGGCATGAACCCCTGGTAGTATATGAATATACTTTTTTATATGCAATAGTTTAGAATTGTTAATAGAATATTTTCTCAAGGATATGTAAAAGAATGCACGATACCAATACCAACTTACCTAGCAATCCAAATAATGATAATAACTCTGATTCTAATGATGATATCTATAGCGCCAGCCAAAACAAAAAGAAAACAATAATTAAAAACGGTGCTATTGGACATTTGCCACCAGAACTGTTAGAATTTGTCAACAACGATACCTATTCTTTACTTATTAAAGGTATACCCGGAACAGGCAAAATAACTTTGGCCCTAACTTTAATGGACAATTTGAATTATGATAGTAATTATTTTTACATATCGACAAGGCTCTCAATTAGGCAACTTTTATATTTTTATCCTTGGACTACCAAGTTCACCCTTAATAACGAATCCAATATTGAATATAAATTTGAGGATGCACGGCTTGATGAGCCGGAATCTCTTTTTGAGCGAATTACTAACCAATTAATGGATGTAAAATCCCCGATTATAATAATCGATACATGGGATGCTATTGCTTTGTTTATGGATAGGGAATCAAGGCTAAATAATGAGCGTGTTTTACAAATATGGAGAGAGAGGGCAGGGGCAAAGTTAATTTTTTTAACTGAGTCATCGGACTTGACTCTCTTAGATTCAATAGTTGATGGGGTAATTACCCTTAGACAAGAATTAAAAAAATCATATACCCATAGGGAATTGTTTTTTAATAAACTTCGAGGAATTTCTATTGATTGTCCAAAATACTATTTTTCTTTACACAATGGGATATTTTTTGCTTTGGACTCCACATCCGGCCTGAATCTGATGGAAAAGTTCAAAACCAACGAACCAAAACACGATGGATTTTATATTGAGGAAAAAACCATTGATTCACAAAACAACAAAGATAAACCGTACCAATCTCAAAATACCGTTTTGAATGAAACCATAAATAGCAGCAACATCACGACCATGGAGTTTGACTCCAGAATGCCTAATGAATTGATATTGGCTTTGTTATTTAAGCCTCTTTTTTCTTGGATTGAATCCGGTAAACCAATCTCAATCACTAATTTTGAATGGAATTTTTACTCTGTCCTAAAAAAATTTCTACTTTTTTTTGCGTCGCCTGAATTAGTTAATGATCTCTTGCTAAACGAGAAATTAGATTTATTTGAAATTTATAAAGATTATATTGTTAGCAATGAGCAATATAACTCACATGAAGAAAGCCACGGTAACTTGGACGAGTTTGGAGCCTCAATAAGTAAAACTATATCTGACGCTCTCAAAAAAACAAGTAAAAAACCTAACCATGATAGTGTTTTAAATATAATCGATGGCAATAACACAAACCATTTGTTTTCTAATTTAAAATTCATTAATTCCCTAAAAAAAAATGCTAATATCCACAATCTTGTTGTTATAAAGAAAAATAGGTTACCTAAAAAAGATTATAACAATATCAATAATAATAACAATCCATTATTGTCTGAAGGGAATTATTTTAAAATTGTATTTGAAGGTAAAAACATTATGTTAAAGTCTATTAACCCGTCAAAAGGAATCTACGGTGCATACATCGAAAACAATGGATTGTTTGTTGGTTGGTATCCTTTAACTTAACTTAACCCACCTAACTTCTCTCCGGTTTGTTGTGTATATGTGAAGGTAAAAATGCCCATATAGCTTTATTTGATCGCTTTGATTCTTGTTTTCCATGGCCGATTTCTTTTCTGTTTTGGATTACAAAGTTGAGGATCTTGTTTATACAATCAGCAAAACCACAAAGATACATGATGAACAAAGAACCCGTGGTTATGTCTCAAAAATTGGCATGCTGTCCGGCCGTTATATTAATATCCAGACCCCAAACAACCTTGTAGTTGTCGGTGATATACATGGAGATTTGGTTACTCTAGAGAAGATAATGGAAAGGATAGATTTTGAAGATTTTCTAAAAAAAGAATCTAACATATTGATATTTTTAGGTGATTATATTGATAGGGGTGAATACTCTATTGAAGTTTTGCTTTTCCTTTGCAAACTAAAAAGTTTTTACCCCAATAACGTATTTATGTTGAGGGGCAATCATGAATCCTATAACCGTTTTCCATTCTCTGCCTATGACTTTTATTCTGATCTGTCAAATAAGATAGGAAAGTCGGTTGATACCTTGTATAATTGCACTATTTTACCGTTTTTTGAATCTTTGTTTTTGTTTTGTGAAATATGCGGATTTTGTATTTTAACTCACGGCGGTTTGCCAGTTATTGAAAACCCTCGGTTTTTTATGAATTACAAGTCTCATTTATCCAACTCATTGGAAAACAACACCCTCCTCGAGGAGATCTTGTGGAATGATCCTAGAGATTTGCCTGACAATAAGAGTTGGAGTTTTTCCAATCGTGGACTAGGAAAGTACTTTGGGATTGAGGTGACAAATATGTGGTTATCCAACACCAGATGCAAATTCCTTTTAAGGGGACATGAACCATGCATGGGCTATAAAATGAACCATGAAAATAAGATTCTTACCATTTTCTCATCAAAAGCTCCCTACCCAAAGTTTGAATCCGCGTATTTAAAAACCTCACAAAAGGAGATCGGTGAAATAATCGATAATGGGTATTCAATCACACAATGCGTCCATATTGTTTAATTATGTGTAGTAATATGGTTTGATTATCTCTTTTACATTTCCATTTTGGTTTTTATCTCTTTACATCTTTTTCTTAGGGACACTGTAGAAATTTCTGCAACCTGGCATATTTCTACCTGCCTTAAAAACTCATTGCAGTTTTGTGATGCTAAATATATTATAGAGCCTGCAAGCGCTCGTGGGTTTTTCCCAATTGATATTCTACTTTTCTGCGCCATTGAGAAAATTCTTAAAGCTTCTCTTTTGGTTTTTTCACTCATCTGTAGTCTATTACAAATTAAAGTAACGTAGTCTGGGCCATGCAATACAGGCATCTGCAATGAGAGTTCCTTCAAGATCAATTTATAGTGGGACATTATGTCCTTTGTGGTGATGTTACACGCATTAGCGATATCTGTTATAGTTTTGGGTGTTTCGGTTTCACGACAGGCAGCATAGAGCGCTGCCCCAACTAACCCCAGCGTTGATCTTCCCTTTGCTAGTTTTTTTATCGCTGCTTTTCTATATATATATGCGGCTCCCTCAATTACAGGCTGACTTAAATAGAGCTTATCTCCAAAGTTATTCAATAATTTTAATGCTTTCTCCAAATTCCGAGAAACTGAATCGTTTAATTGGGCTCTGTTGTTCCAGGTCCTTAATCTTTGCATGCTGTTTTTTTGTGATGGTTCTAATGTTTTGCCTCTGGCATCCGTATCACCTATACCAATAAGTGTGGATAACCCTTTATTATGCACGGCAAGCGACTCTGGCATACCGGTTCTTGTCCTATCTGTATACCCTGAATTATTTCTATAGTTCCCACTCGAGTCATTATTAGGATCCTGCTTCGAAACGCAACCGCAAGAAGAACAAACATATTCAAATGAGATATTATCAAAAATAACAGAATCGCCATTACAAAATTCGCAAACTATTGGCTTTACATTCCCCACATTGCCTTCACGTTGCATAAATTGTTGATCACTATTTTATAACTTATAAGAGTTATTATTTATGCTTTTTCTATAAATTTCACGATGCCAACTTAGTGAAAAATGACATTAACTGCAAGTATATGGTTACGGATATCACAAAACGATTAAATTATTATAAAAGGGTATATTATACTTCCTTTATTGATCAACGACCCTGCTCTTTTGATTGCTACAATTTTATGGATATTCTTTATACCCCGTGCCCTTATTTTATTTTATCGATTTATTAAAAATAACAAAAGATTTATTGAAAAAGACCTGAGTCGAATTCCAAATGACCCAAAAATTATTTTCCAAATAACCACGCGTTCTGCAACAAAAACCTCTGTAGTGAAAAGAGGGATAAACTCTATCGTTGATTCTTGCAATAAAATTAACTATTTCAAATACGAGATATTTGTTGTAACGGAAGATTACAATGATACCAATACATTGGATTCTTCTTTATGTAATGTTGTATGTGTGAGTAAAAAGTTTAACCCTAACGCGATCAAAAAGGGTAGGGCTTTGCAATATGCAGTCGAATTCAGGCGAAAAAAATGTCAGAATTCTCCTGACTATTGGATATTTCATATGGATGACGAAAGCTATGTTGTTCAGCAAACTGTGCTCTCATTACTAAAGTTTATCCGTGAGAAAAGGGGGGTTGCCGCGGAAGGCCCCATTTTTTATCCATTAAAATTTGAAATTGCAAACAGAATCACCGCCCTGGCAGAATCACCGCGATCTTTTGGTTGTTTTGAGTGCGTTACTCATATGAATAACCCACCGCCAATACATATGCATGGTAGCAATTTATTGGTTCGCTCTGATATTGAGGATACAATTGGGTGGGAGTTTGGCCCAATCCTGGCTGAGGATCAGAGGTTTGGATATGAAATTTATAAAAGATATGGTAAAAACTCAATGGGTTGGCATGGGGGAATTGTGTTGGAGCAACCGCCTCTAAATTTAAAGGATCATTTTATGCAAAGAAGAAGGTGGGTGATAGGCAATTTACAGAACATCGAAAGCTTTTCCAAATTCTTTAAGTTGCGCTTGATTTACAAATGTCTCTCCTTTTTTTTATCTTTCATTTCTGGAATAATATCGCTATCCTTAGCTTTCTATATTAACATCCCTAAGATAACCAATATTTTTTCTTACATTAGCTTTGATTGGACCTATAACATTGGTTTTGATTTTTCAGTTTGGTTTGACAGAATAAACAACATCCTCAACTCCTCCAGCGACATATTCAAACCATTAACCAATGTTCAAATTTTCGATAGTAGCCTTGGCCTGATATTGTTATTTACAAGTGTGATTTGGTTTTTGTCATACCAGATTGGGCTTTTCCTAAATATTCGATATACCAAGATTAGTTTTATCAAAAGGGTTTATTTACACCTTCAAACACTGCTGTTAACACCACTAATAGGGCTGGTAGAATCCTTCCCTGCTTTTTACTCTGTAATTGAATATTATTTTTCCAAATATGTTAGAAAGAACACTCTCAAATATCTGGAATTCTATGTTGTGAAAAAATGAATAAATGAAATCTTTACTCCTTATCATCAACATCTTGCCTATATTGTGAATTGTTGCCGATTCACATGATTCTGTGTGATTTTTTCCATATCTGTTTATACTTTAAGTGGTGGAGGAGGTGGGATTCGAACCCACGAACCCCTGAAGGACGGGATTTCCCTTTGTAAAATCTTGAGTCCTGCGCGTTTGACCAGGCTACGCGACTCCTCCTTAATGGAATTGTTATTTGAGTTTCATTATTTTTATTCCTTTTGATCATTAAATCCTCTTTTGTACATTGTTAAGCTAAAGAAATGATAAAATTTAATATTCATTAAAATAAAACATATTCAAAAATATGAGTATGAATATTAGTGAATTAACTAATGATATGAGACATGTGACAGTTGAAGGGACTGTAGAAAAAATAACTGAGCCAAGAACAGTAAATTTAAGGGCAGGTGGCTCTGCACAGGTTGCTGATGCTATAATTGCTGATAATACAGGTAACATAAAATTATCTCTGTGGGATGATCAAATAAAAATGATCAAAGAAGGTGATAAAATTTTAATAGAGAATGGCTACACTCAAGCATTTAGAGGGGAAAACAGCCTCAACATAGGGCGTTATGGGAAAATAACTGTTTTGGATGCATAACAAATTAATCTATCTTAAAACATTTGTTTTTTTTATTATACGTCATTTAATGGTGACAGATTATTGTGATAATTTTTAAAACAATGGCTTTTTACCTTATGAGCGTATTTATATTTTTCAGTGATAAACTTTCTTAATTGCATATCATGGTTGGTTGAATATGATCATTTATCATTTTATGTTAGTCCAAATATTAATTTGACATGATTTGGACTATCTTATCAAAACTACTTTATGAAAAAATCATAAATAATTAAAGCATTGGGCCACATTATTTTTTTATATTGATTGCGTTTTACATTTAATTACTTTATATCTCATCATCTCCTAATTATATGGAATTTTTATAACCTTGCGCAAAAACATACAATCCGATTCAATGGATATCGCAAATCATTCATTTGTGCCTGCATTCTACTACTCCCTCTTTGAACATAAAACCATTCTGTCTATTTCTTACTCGATATGCTCAAGGTACGTTTTCATTGATATTTTTAATCAAACTCCTTTATTTTGTAAGCAATAATGAGTTATGGTGAAAAACTATTTCATTTTCAGCATTTTGATTGTTGCGTTATTTACTATGATTTTATTGATAAATTTGAACTACTCGAGCTCCTTCGGCATTGCGGATTCTTCCTTCAATGTAAAAATTATACATCCATACAAAAATGACACTCTCAGCAACAAAGAGAATATTGTAGTAAAGGGGATTTCAACCTATAATTCTAGCCTAGACTGTTCTGTTTCACTTATCGTAAATAATAAAAAACCATATTCTTTAGTTACACCCAAGGGAAATAATGGAACTGGTGATTACACAAAATGGGAGTTTGTTATAGATACAAACGTCCAAAAAGACAAATTAATTGATGGTATGAATAAAATTACTGCAAAGAATTATTGTTTAAAGCCAATGTCCTCTGCGTTTTATAGCATATTTTTCAGCCTATCCTCAACGATGGATATTTCAAACCAGGGTGATGTTAAAGGAGCACATGTTGCTGCTGCTAACGCCTCTAGCACCACCGTCACTACACCATCTCCATCTGGCCCTGCTAACGCCTCTAGCACCACCGTCACTACAC
>JBKJYK010000005.1:0-2529 GCA_046715515.1 Candidatus Nitrosocosmicus sp. | reverse complement strand
GCCGAGGACAGGGCCAGACATGAGGCTGATAGGCGATCAAAGGAACTGATCCAGCAGGCCGAGGACAGGGCCAGACATGAGGCTGAAGATAAGATTACAAGAACTCAAGAAACAACTAAAATGATGTTCCCATACACTCAAGAGGTAATTAGAAATCTTGAAATAAATAGTAATAATGCAAACAATGAAGTTTTCAAGTCCTTTATTACAGGCATTACTTTATGGCAAAACTATTCCACACTATGGGTGAATGTATCCAAAGAAATCCTAGGTAATACCGCGAGAATGGCTAAAGATATTGAAGACACAATGGGAAAGAGTTGGTCAAAATCCAGATGGTAAAGAATAATCAAATGGAAGATGGAATGATAGGATATCTATCCAGTGCCATTGATATGGTCTTCACCCTATAGGCTTTTATATTTTATGAATATTTTATAAATTGAATGCTATATCACAAACATAAACTAGACGCATTTCACACTAATTTGATTTTCATCATTAAATAATTAATAAATAGTTACTATTATACAGTTTCTTAAAAAAATAAGAGGGGAGAGGGGAGAGGGCAAGAAGCACTTGCTTCCGTAACCAATGTACATTGTAACAGCACCTAATGGTTATTGAAAGTTCTATTGTTTCTTAAATTATGATTCTTAGAAATGTCCGAGTTTCCATGTGTGATACTATATGGGCTCTTGTTCTTAATAATCCAAATATATGCCTGGAGAGGAATGCAACCCCGGGTTTAAAGGGTGCCGCCTGCTATTGGATGTAATTATGGATTTCTTATAGTATGCTACATGATATTTCCCTGTTCATATTGAGAAATGTAAAAATAAAACAAAACTATCCAAAGATGGTGACACACTGCATCACAAATCTTGTGGTTTTTTGAAATCCTATTGATATGAATACCATGGCAAAAGATCAAATAGACTGTAATTGGCAGCAATCGATTATAAAAGCATGTCATTAACCTTTGAACCAAAAAAAAATGCTGCCATTTATAAAGCATCCCTTGTAAATGGTGCTTTGTTGCATAGTATTCTAAATACCTTTTATTATAACTATAGTCTGCAATAAATGGCTAACAGGTTTAGACGCAAATATCCCGTGAAGGGAATCCTGAGTTTCTCCTGAACCGAATTTTTTTAGTAAATTGGTTGGCAAATTAAAAAACAAAAGCAAAATAATCAAAAAACCGCCAAGCGCAAATCCCTTCATAGAAACGACAACAGCAACAGCCCCATCCGCATCACTAATAGTATCAACCAGAGGCCACTTTAGCCTTTTAACTGGAAAATTGAGTTTGTTGTCCCATGCATCTGGATATGACTATTATGACACATCAAAATTCCGCAGAACCTTTTATACGGATATGGGTGAATTAGTAATGTATATCCATGGTGTGTGGGTAGATCAGTACGCTGCCAAAGAACAAACAGAGCGAACTAGCCTGTCATTAAATGCAAATGGATATCATGTTCCAATAATGGGTTTCAGCTAGGACTCTAACACTGCTGTAAATCCAATAGGCTGAAATGTTGCTAAATTCATAGCAGGACATAATGGACCAATGCTTGCAAAATTCATCTCTGATTTTAAAACTGATCATCCAAACGTAAACATAAGGATCATTGCTCGTTCTGTGGTGTCAAAAATCAGTCCAAATGTTATACCCTGTGAATACAAATACCTGAAAATGAAGTTGCGGAATATGTGTATAGCCAGTCAAGCCCACCTTGGCTATCTCTTGGCCTGCTCGTACTTTTGCACTATTTCGTTCCAAATGGTCATCCCTGGTATATTCTCCATTATTATGCATAATTGCAATAAAATTAGTATAGTTCCAGTATGAAGGATCAGGGCTTCCAACATTGGAATCATCTTTGACATATGTAACCGTACCGTCTGCTGCAGCAAGGACTGGGATATCTTGTGGAACAATAAAATCAACTGCGTTTCTAAGATTACCCATATGAGCTGGAGAGGTTCTATCTATTCTTTGTAGCCGGTTTTGTGTTACCGGTATCCTATATTTGTTCTTAGTACTTATAAAGAATGTACTATCTTTTTGCAGTGCAGTTTAATATTTTATTAAAGGAAAATAAATGGTATAAAATGTACTTTCATCTTTAAAAAAGATGATTGTCTATTGTGTTATTTTTTATTGCTTTTTTGTTGATGCTGTTGTTGTGGTAGAGTATGTGGTTTTGTTGGTAGAAGAATCATTGTTGTTGTTTTCGTTGTTTTGGTTGGCTTCTGAAACTGATTCTGAAATCCTTCGTGAGTTCTGTTCAAAGGTTCTTGCTGCATTTACGTTTAGGTTGGAAAGGTGTCTTGAATTGTCTCTTGCTTGTTGCAGTGTTGATTTCAATGAGTCAAGGTTTGAGAAGATGATGTTGTTTGTCAACCTTATTGCTGATACTGCGTTGTCTGCAAAGTTGCTGACAAATTGGGTGTATGCCTTTGTCATGGAGTCTGGGGATGCGAAGCTTGTAACAAGGCCATTAAAGCTTTCACTGT
>JBKJYK010000004.1:0-6574 GCA_046715515.1 Candidatus Nitrosocosmicus sp. | reverse complement strand
AGATGGGAAATAGTACAACATCACCACAACAAGCAGATCAACAACCACAACAACAACAAAACCAAACTTCAGCAGCCCTTACGGGCCAAGCTCAAACTGCAATAGCAAATCAAACTACCATTCCAGCTCAACAAACATCTGTTACAGTTAATCAAACACAAGGACCATCTGACAACCAAACCCAATTATTGCCACTGGAAAATCAAACATTACAACAACAACTACCCGATATGTCAAATTTAGAAAATAAAACAATGGTACAACCAACAGACCCTGCAATCACCACAATAGTAAATCAAACCACATTACCATTTAATCAGACAACTATAGAGATGGGAAATAGTACAACATCACCACAACAAGCAGATCAACAACCACAACAACAACAAAACCAAACCGGACAACAAGCGGATCAACAACCACATGGACCATTAGAACAATTAGGTAAATCTGTCGGCAACCTCATGGGGCAATAAATAGAAGATTTTTTACAATCTATAATTTTTTTTCCATTTTAGTTAAATTATTGTTATAATTTTTTTTTGTTTTTATCCTGAGTTATATCCATATTTAAAAGGATGTTACAACTAAAAACACGAGTTTTTGTTGGATGTTATTAACCATCGTTGCTTCATATTGCAAACGCAAAAAAGATACACACACCTACCACTTTACTATTCGGACATAATCACATCTAAAGCAATTAATTGTCCTTTCGTTTATTGTTGGAGTATAATTTTAAAAAAGGATTCAAATTTTGGTTTTCAGCATATATCATGCGTCATCTACAATAACATTTGCTCTGCAAACACGAACTAACTTGCTCAATTCTAGGATTTAGGTTAAAGATAACAACGGCTCTACACATAATGCCCATATAGTGCCCCTTTAAAAAATAAGTTCTTATATCATAACAACTATTTATAATAATGGATTATAATGCAAAATTCATAGTTACTGCAAACAACATGGCTGCAGTATTGTCTGTAAACAGAATTAATGATATATTAGGGGTGAAACAATAATATGGAAAAAGTATTTTCAATGTTAAAGTCATTTACTGAAGAAAATGGCAAGCTAAAATTCTGCATAACTTGCGGCAATAAGGCTACAAGCGAAGCATTATTTGCTGTAGGTGACGGTGCCATACTAGTAGAAAAATACTGTGACACATGCGCAAAGAAGGAAGCCAGATAAGATTTTTTAAATTTCACCAATTAAAATAAGCAGTATATCAGCTGTTTATTCTAATATTCGTTTTGATATTGCCATTGGGCTAAAAGGCAATAAGGAAAATTAGTTAAACAATTTTTCATTAACTCACTGATTTGATACTTTAAGATATAGATAACATTAATTATAATTATTTGCGATAAAAGGTTTTCAATTCATCAAACACATTAAACACAGATTTCTTTTCAATAAATTATATTAATCATAATCATATGATTGTTATCCCATAATGAAAGTTAGGTTGGAAGACGGATTCCATATACAATATGATGAGTATGGAAGAAATGACAGTCCATTACACATACTGTTTATTCATGGTCTTGGATCATCGTCCATTGTATGGCGTGACATACCACAAGCTTTATCAGAAGTTTTTCATACAATAGCCGTTGACTTAATTGGTTTTGGTGGAAGTGATAAGCCAGACTCGGATTACACCATAAGTTATTTTTCCAGGTTCATCAAAAGTTTTCTTGGGCAAATAGGAGTAAAAAATTCAGATAAGATAATAATTATAGGTCATTCTTTGGGTGGCTACATAGCAGCAGAATATGCCATTGAGAATAAGCAGCAGATTGAAAAACTTGTATTGATAGACCCATCAGGTATGCTAAACCGACCAACGCCTCTACTGGAGCAATACCTAAACGCAGCATTAGAAACTGATCCTATTTTAAGGTATACCAATCTAAAAAAGGTTTTTGAAAGTTTATTAGCACAGTCATTTAGACTTCTACCCATCCTTGTAGATTTATTTATCTCAGTAATTGAAAAACCAGGAGCAAAGCATGCCTTTGAATCTGCTTTTAGAAATAGCACAACAACCCCTATCAATCCAGAAAGGTTAGAGAAAATAAAAGGTATCCCGTGCCTTATAATATGGGGCGAAAAAGATAATCTCATACCGTCAGATCACATCCATAAGTTCAAAGAGATTCTCAAAGATGCTGAAATTGTGATAATACCCGATGCGGGTCATTCGCCATTTGTAGAAAAAACAGCTGTTGTATATCACAAGTTATTTTCTTTTTTAACCAACAATTGACAACCCCAATTGGATAAATCACAAAACTTGTTCCAAGTTACCTACCGTAAACCCCTTTTTCTGAACAATTACTATATTGTTTAGGACCAGAAACGACAATAAAGATTAGTATTCAATGATTATTTCCAAATTTAGTAGGTGATTGTATGTGGAGAGAAACTAACAGATAAATTCGAAAAATTGTGGGAATGATTTTAAATTTTCACAATGAAAAATGCATTTAGAAAAACAGAGTTATTTTGATTGTCTTTTTATTTTTGGTGTTTTTAGAATCAGTTATCTGCCTCCAAACATATCAGCACATTATCACATGGTAATAAGAGATACCTGTTTTGAAATAAATGAAAATTTTATTAGGTGGAAAACGATAAATTTATTATATATGAAATCCAATAGGTAAAATGCGCTTCTTGTGGTAAAATGTTCATATCCGAAACTAATGCCACATTGTGTCCTTCTTGTTCAAAGAAAGTCGACAACATAGGTTGAATTTACTAGTTTTTACACAAATACAATAAAAACATTTTTTGGAATATAGCAAACAGAATTCGAATATAGATATATTTTGTTGGGGTTACTAGTGATCAAGTTTTGGTCAGAGATAAACCATACTTCCAATCAGTTTTTTCCATATCGATTAGGAATGAAATGATACTATTTGTTAGTATTTGAATAATCCTTTGGCCTTTTTCAACAGTAGCTTTTTTAGGAGCACCTGTTGCACCAGTGTTTGTTAACTCATTGAATTTCCAATATATACGAATATCGTCTTTTGGCAAATTTGGTATAATTTGTTCTGGGGCATAGTGTGTATTTACCAAATCGGGCCTAACCGATAACATTGCGGAAGTTTCAGCTTCACCACCGTGCCCAAGGCCCTGCCATACCTCAAACAAATCGTTATCTTTTTGACCGGCCAACACCCACCATGACTCCAAACACGCTATCACGACATCTTCATTTTCATTTTTTACCTTTCTTGATGCAATTTCAATAGGTGCAATATTTCCATCATGTCCGTTAATTACCAGTATTTTTCTCACGCCATTTTTTACAAGACTGAGGAGAATGTCCTCTATTAGTGACACCATTGTTGAGGACTTCACACTCATAGTCATTTGAAAATTGTCATGGTGAGAGCTAACACCATATGGAATAGCGGGAAGGAGAATGAGACTATTGTAAAGAGATCTGGTGTTGTCATTTTTTGATAAATCCGTGATCACATTTTCAACAAGTCTCCGGGGAAAGATAAAGTCAGAGCCAAATGGCATATGGTCTCCATGATTTTCACATGCCCCCATCACAAGAATCGCAATAGTTTTGTCTGTGATTGTTTCTTTAACCTGGATTGCATTCATTTCTTCCAATAGGCAATTGTTTATTGTATTGGCCATATTGTTTTCTTAGAATATCTTTGGTTTATTCCTTTACTTTAATAGTCATCCTCCCCGTTATATTGAACCATTGGAGCACATTGCGCTTTATATCTAATATTGTCTGCGGTTAACAAACGCATATCTTTATAAATATAGAGTCAAAACCGCCACTTAATATCTTGAAGAATAAAAATTACACACACAGTTATTAACTAATAACAATGATTGATTTGGTGAATTATTGTCTTGATATTAGTTTCAGCCATTGTTCTCAAAAGCATCTTTGCGGGTGTTCGTCTAATTAAATTACCAATTTTCTCCTGGTCGAATTGATTCATAATGAATCAATAAGAAAAGAATGTTTTGCAAATAAAGCATATTGTAATCCATTTTATTTTTTTGCATATTCATTACATCTAATATAGATATCATAGAATTTAGGTTCGACTTTACAAAATATTCGAATAATTCAATTTCTTACGATGATTCGGTATAGAGCAAAACATTTTTCCTGCTTTATTTCTAGGGTATTTAGAAAAAACATGAAAGCCGCAGTGTTCAGATCACACAATAGAGACCCAAACAAGGTTGTAAAAATTGAGGAGATTGATGTTCCCAAAATTAATCCAAATGAGGTATTGATAAAAGTTGAGGCAGCTTCTTACAATTATGATGATCTTTGGGCAATATGGGGGGAGCCAATAAAGGTTCCAATGCCACATATTTCCGGTACTGATATTTCAGGAACGGTAGCAGAGGTGGGTGAAAACGTAACATCCCTAAATGTTGGGGACAGGGTTGTTTCCCATGCAAACCTGAGTTGTCGGGTTTGTAGCCTGTGTACGTCCGGTAGAGAATATGATTGCGAAAAGAGACTAGTTTGGGGATTTCAAACAGGACCTCTATGGGGCGGATATTGTCAATATACCCACTTGCCAGAGGTCAATGTTGCAAAGATTGATGATAAGATGTCTTTTGAAGATGCTGCAGCAATTTCCATGGTTGGAATGACATCATGGCATATGCTTGTAGGACGAGCCAATATCAAACCAGGACAAACGGTATTGGTAATGGGTGGGACAAGCGGAGTCGGCATAGTTGGGATACAAATTGCAAAACTGTACAATTGCAACGTAATTGCCACCGCGGGGAACAAAGAGAAAATGAACAAATGTCTTGAACTTGGGGCGGATAACGTTGTCAATCACAGGGAAGAAAACTGGCACAAGGAAGTTAGAAAACTGACAAACAAGAAAGGTGTGGATGTGATATTTGAGCACATAGGGAAATCGGTATTTCCCCAAGAAGTATCGTTATTAAAAATGGGTGGAACCCTTGTTTCCACTGGATCCACATCAGGGTATGACTCCACAATAGATTTGAGATATCTCTTCTTTAAAGGAATAACCCTAATGGGTGCAACCCAGGGAACAAAAGCTGAACTTGAAGAAGTATTGCACTGGACCTCCAAAGGAAAAATCAAGCCATTGATAAATGTAGTATTGCCTTTTAGTGACATGGTCAAAGGACATACAATGATGGCGAATGGTGAACAGATA
The DNA here is from genome assembly GCA_046715515.1 of Candidatus Nitrosocosmicus sp. Taxonomy (GTDB): domain Archaea; phylum Thermoproteota; class Nitrososphaeria; order Nitrososphaerales; family Nitrososphaeraceae; genus Nitrosocosmicus. The sequence goes on along the minus strand of JBKJYK010000004.1, from coordinate 1,358 downwards.
GGAAAAACAATCACAACACCCCAAAAGCTTTAACGTGTTGATATTTAACACACATTAAAAAAAACTTTTTTAGATAGAATCATTCTGATTTATTTCAATCTTTATTCCTTATTCAGACGTTATCTTATAAAAATTAAAAATAGATGATTAAAACTTTGATTTGTTGAAAAATAGGTGTTTTTATTCAATTTTTAAAGATAGATACCTTTTTGTTATGACCATACAGCAAACAACAATCAACAATTACTAATCAATCCAAAATTATTCACTTTAATTGATTAACATAATTGATAATTTATAGTAAACATCCAGTTATAAGATAGTACGTTTACAGGATCAATGATAAACACGTTAAAACATTTTTAATCTTTTATCTTTTAACAATTGTAAAACTAAACTTAAGAGGACAATACAATAATCTTGCCATTATCCAAAATATCCTTTTTTGAGTCTTGTTTTTCTATTGTCAAAGGGTTACAAGTTTTTAAAAATGGGCATCTGATGCATTTCCACTCCTCAGCGACCTTTGGAAGCCCTATAGGATTTTTAGAGCCTAATGCAGACCTTAGAATAGAAACCCGCAAGCGGATTTCATCCTTTAACAGTTCACGTATGACAGAGTCTTTCTCCAATATAACTGTCCAAGTCTCAAGCTCTGGAAGTTTATTTTCTCCAGTTTCGTTATTAACCAAAGGAGAAAAGAAATAGTCACCTTTTTCGTCTCTCTTTATCCATTGGAGCTTTCTGTTTGAAGCATAGCGAATGCACAAAACGCCAGCATCAAATCCCGATATTATGAGATAGTACAAAAGCTGGCGCAAATATCCTTTGAACTTTGGATTGTCGGGTGTTAGTCTCTCAAAACTTTTAGTGTCTTTAAATTCTACAATCAGGTTTTTTGGTTGCTGTTGCTGTTGCTGTATGGGATCATCGGTTGAATTTGAAGGGGAAACGGACAAAAGATCTGGCCTAGCTATCAGGTCATCTTCAAAGAAAAGCTCATGCTGCCCAACCCCGATGTTTGCGAGGTTTACCAATGCATGTTCAGATGATTCACCCCTGACAAAATTGTCGATGTCATCATCTGTGAACTCATAGTCTTTTATCACTCTTGCATAGTAGGCTTTACGTAAGCAAGACCCCCATAGAATATCCGAAACATGAATTTTATCATCTATGTTTCTTCTATGAGAGTTATAATGTTCTTTTAAATTTGAACGCAATAAATCTATAAACGAAGAATCTTTAGAAATTAAAATCGGCATTTGGTCTCTATTCCTAATAAGTAATTAATCAGCCTATTAAAACTTCGACTTTTAAAAAAAAGGATTGGATATAGTTTATTTTGAATAATGCGC
>JBKJYK010000003.1:0-10806 GCA_046715515.1 Candidatus Nitrosocosmicus sp. | reverse complement strand
ATTCCATTTTACAAAGTTTAACTGAACCAATGGGCTATAGTCCTTTTCTCCTGGTGCAGCAGATGCCACAGGAATTTGATGTCCAAATGATCCTTCTCCATTTATTCCGTTAACAAAGTCGTATCCTTGCTGAAGATACGATTCCGGAATTGATCTCAATAGTGGTGCAAAATTAACCTTTTGTCCTAAACTTTCGGTTATTGAGTCGGCAGTTTGATTGTCGGATGAATCAGTTGCGAGAAATAATTTTATATCCCCATTCACATACCCCTTTGACAAATTGAAGGAAATTGTGTCATTATATGAGGCAAAGGCGTTTGGATGAAAGCCAAAAAGAAGAAAAAAAGATAGAACGGTCATTATAACAATTACAGATCCTGGTTTGATTGATTTCACACAACTGTTAAGTGGGCATTGCTTTTAAAAATGCCTTGTATTAAATCAAGTTAAACAATATTGTTGATACAGGATTTATTGTTTCGGCAGTTTATGTAGTTAATACATTTTTAGTATGCAGTCTGCAACTTTAAGTTCATTAATATTTTTATTGAAACCTTATATTAAGACCAAGAGGTTTTTACCTTCAAACCAAATAAACAATCAAAAACATTTTTTTGATGACTTTATCTAATCTATATCAGCTTGTTTATTGGCACAGGGTAAAAAAGATTTTTTTTGTTTACGCAAGATGCAATCCTTTTCATTATTGATGGGGTGGAGGGTAGATGCATAAGCTATAGTTTTGTTCCATTAAAAATCAGTGATTGAAAAGATGACAACCTGGTATCAATATTATCTGTCCGTGCAATAACATATCCTGAACCTTGTTTTGCCGCCTCAACGAAACCGTTTTTATCTTTGACTTTGTCATGAGACTTTAATTTAGACAAATCATTTAAGGTCCAGTATGGAATTTCTTCACCGGTACCATTATCGATGAATGTTTGAATCACCCTTCTATCATTGTTTATTAAAAACGTTTTTACCTTTAGTTCTATGTTCTGCTTATTTGTTAAATTATTTATGAAGACTGGGTCACTATTTTTATTCAAATTGTGAAAAATAAAACCAGATCCTGCAAATTGTTTCATTTGATCATAGTCATACTTTGAATATATCCCATATTCACGATATTCTAAAATATTTGGATTTTTATCATTTGACACGTCAAATAAAACGCCAAAACCTCTTTCTTCGTTTGAGGAGTTGCTTCCGTGACGGCCTGTATTAAATTGCAAAACCACATATTTTTCGTTTTGATAATTACCTACAGGTTCTCTAAAGAATTCATTAATGTTGCCAGTCCAAATGATTTCTTGATTTTTTGCAGAGGACATGTCAGTTGATCCATCAAGATTTTCTCGCACTATCTTCAATCGAGGGGAATTAATATCATCATTCTGGGTTTGGATGTGTTTCTGAAAATCCAAAGTTACTTTAATTTTTTTTTGGGGGTTAATGGGATCTTTTATTTTATAAGTATAACTTTGATTGAATTTTGTATCTGCTATTAATAAACCGTTATTATCAAAATTACTTGCATTTAATTTATCTATATCTAGATCATTTGACTTGCATGGTGCCTTGGATTTATTCTCTAAAAAAAGAGGACATGAGTTGGTGGGCAACACCTTAAAAAATAAACATTTTTCACTATACTTGATATTATCGCTAAATTTCTTTTCCATAACTTTATTATCGGTATCATTTTTCACCACAATGGAGGAACTATTACCGTTAGGCAAAGATGAGCAATGGGATACATCTGTGGTATTTATCAAAACAAACGGTTTTTTGCGGTTAGAATCTGCCCAAACATCTTTAGTTTCAACACATAAAAGCAGGTTTAGAATAAACAAAGCAATCAATAACATGATAGAACCATTTAACCAGTTTAATGCAATTGATTTCATCGTTATTTAATTAACTTTGTCAGCCGATCTATATTTGAGATAACGAGGTATTGAATTGAGGTATAAAATTGTGAATACATGAAGATGAGTAATCCTGTAAGATAAATATGTAGTTTTTCCTAATAATTTATTTAAGTTCTTTATATCTACTGTTAATACAATACACAATGCATATAGGAAAAAAGTGTGAATAATCTTATCCTGTATTTTATAATCAAAAATATCCTTATTAAGATATTCCAATTTACATATAGGAAAGACTATGGTTACTGGTTTATCCGTTTTAGATTTCAAAGTCATCAAAGAATTTTGGGATGCATATAATTTATCTGATGGAACACTCTTAAAAAATAGGGTAATTTTAACTGGGGTTAAAAAATGGGACAATAGTTCCAAAGAAAACAAAGGCAATGAATATGAATTTGACTTTCAATCAATACAGTCTTTTATTTTTTCTAAAAAATCAAAAGGCAATCCACATACTAAACTTTATACAAAACAAGAACTTGATGAGTCCTATAAAATAGATATTGTTCACAATGCCATTTCAGAAAAATGGAATGAATATGTAATTAACGACGATGGGACAAAATTAAAATTAAAAAGCACAATCACTAGAATCACAAAATCAGACATCTTTTTACAAAATGGGGATCCAATTTATAATGTTAAAATTAAGATTCTATCCAAGGTAATCCGGCCTAAAGCTTGAAATGCCTTAAAGGCAGTTGACCATTACAATTTATCAAACAAATTAATGCTTGCTAGAAGTTGTATGATTTTAAATTTATATTCTGCTGCATAAAATGATGTCGATGTGCACTTTTACTTACTAACTTTTTTAGGCTTGGATGTAACAGATTATTTAAATTGGAATGGGTTCGTTGTCCAATTGGTATCAGATGGGTTGGGTCTTTATTTCATACAATGTGACTCATTTATGGCTCGCTTTGATTATTTAAGAGGTTCAGTGACGTTATTTATTTTTATCAAACCGATATGGTAAAGAAAAAAAATGGATTGCAACATACAAACTTTTTGGGTATTGATAAAACGACAGTCTTTTACGATATGGTAGAGATTATAATATAAATAAATAGTAAACCAGCGTAATATTTATAGATAAAATGGAACATTCTTGGCAAAAAAGAGATACAGGTATCACAGTAAGAATAATTATTTGTTTGTCTATTCTTACTTTATTATATGTTATTTTTATTACCGTTCTTGCGTATTTGGGTCTTGGTTTTATCCCTATAATGCTGATTTCTGCTGCCTTTATTCTTGCTCAATGGTTTTTTTCAGACAGGATAGTGCTTTGGAGTACACATGCTAAAATTGTTACCAGCCATCAATATCCTTCCCTTCACTCTTTGGTGGAAAGAATAGTCTCAAGAACTAACATGCCAATGCCAAAAATTGCTGTTGCGGTAAATAGAATTCCAAACGCTTTTGCCACAGGCAAAGGGCCTGGTAGTTCTGTTGTGGCAGTAACTACCGGCTTATTGGAAATACTTGATACTGACGAATTGGAGGGTGTATTAGCTCATGAACTAACTCACATTAAGAATCGTGATGTAATGGTCATTACACTGGCAAGTTTATTTTCCACAATTGCGTGGCAGATTATGCAGTTTGGATTTTATGGAAGCCTTTACAGCGGGGGCAGTAGAGATCGTAACAGTGGTCCTGCATTTTTGATAGTGATACTCGTGGCCTTTGTTACCTGGTTACTTAGTGTTTTTATCATCAGGGCCATTTCACGCTACAGGGAGTATTCTGCAGATAGGGGGGCGGCACAAATGACTGGAAAACCTGCAAAACTCGCTAATGCTTTGATGAAAATAAGTGGAACTATGAATCGGATACCAACTAAAGATTTAAGGCAAGTTGAAGGATATAACGCATTCTTTATAATCCCTGCTATTTCAAGAAGCACCTTTGCAAACCTTTTTTCTACACACCCTTCCGTAGAAAGAAGAATAGAAAGACTTTTGGACATGGAGGCATCGATGCATTGAAATTCTTCAAACGATTGTTAAATAAAATTGAACCCGAAACTGCTGCTGCTTCTAATGCAAAACAAGATGATTCAGACGCTATATTCTCTCTAGCTTCCGCGAGTCTTTTACTTGAAGAAAAGTTAGGTTTGAAGTTTTCAAAAACTGCTGCCTTATGCATAAAGATAATCAACGGGGGCCTTTTTAAAAACACAATAAATGACTGCACAGGTTTACTTGATGTCTCTAAAGAAGAATTTAAGTTTGATTATAGAATCTTTACCGACTCTTTTGATTATTTATGGCTTGTAATTAACGGAAAGGATTTGCCCACTAACTCTGATATCATAACAAATGTTGCAGCTGCACTCTCATCCACTGGTGATATAATAGAGGAACATGGATTTTCAAATCAAATATTATCAGCTATATTTCAGTTTAAGTTTTTTGATGTCCATAACAACAGTACAATAAACTACAAAAATGACAACAGCTACAACAATAAAAAAAATCTATACCTTATATACAATTACAAAACAAATAACTTTTACCCTTATGTACCAATAGATGATGTTTACAGAGACGCGTCAAAAGAACTGCAGATAATATCCATATTAAAAAATGTGATTTCTGTGGAAGAAGATTTTTCTAAATGGTTTCCAATTAAGGGTATCCCTTTTTGATTTTTGATAACCTCATTTAACCTGAATATCTATTTTGAACATTTATCACTTCATTATTATGTGCTGCTTATAGATGATGGCCACTTTTTCGTCATCAGGCTGTCTTGTTACGTTTCTTTCGCATAGTTATTCCGTGCATTGATGTGAACGAAAAAAAAACGTTAACTCGTCACTTTTGGATACGATATTGGAAAGTAAATTTAACTTATTCTTGGGGTTTTAAAAACTAAAGATAATCTGAATCCTTGACAATACCTTCACCTTTAAACAGCTTTCTTGCTTCTTCTAGTGTTATGTCCTGACCCGGTATCACTACATCAGATTGTAATATTTCCTTAGATTCGATGGCATTGCCTTTTTCTTCCACAATTATGTTAAGAACTTTAAGATGTCTCTCAAATTCTGCTCTTACCGAATCTTCATTTTCTCCACTTTCAAGTAACTTTACAATTTTGTTATCCACTGTGTTTATTTCATGCATAACATTGTCATCCACTATGTATTGACCATAACCTAATATTCTAACGACGATTTTTTTTTCTTTATTGTTAATATTATTGCTCATGTTTGTTTACCACAATTTTCTAATTTAACTTTGTTCTTTGAATGCCAAGGTACTTTTTTATTGATTTGTATTTTATGTTACACTTGATTTTAGTTGTGCTAATTCGTCTTCTACCTGATTCTTTATTTCAGTATTTTCCAATTCCACTTCTATTTGATCTTTATTGTTTGTATAGTCCATCAATGATCCGGAATCAATCATCTCATCAATGGCCATTGCTTTGGATTGCATTGCTTCTGTTTTTTCCTCTGCACGGCTTATTGACATTCCTATATCAGACATCTCTTCTGATATACCAGTAATACTTTCTTTTATCCTTACTTGGGCTTCTGCTGAAGAGTATTTGGCTTTTATTATCTCTTTCCTTGATTTAAATTCTTCAACCTTGGCAGAGAGTCGCTTTTCTGCGTTTTCTAATTTGTTTTGTTCGTTTTGTATTGTCATAATCTGGGTGTCTAGCTCTTTTATTTGATTTAGATTGGCATTTTTCCTTTCTAATGCAAGTCGGGCTAAATCATCTCGACCTGCTTTAACTGCTGATTTTGCTTGTTCGCCCAGTTTATTGATGTTTTCCATTATTCTGGATTTTTGCATTTCCAGTCTTTTCTTTGAAGCAACTACTTCTACTATATCGCGCCTTAATCTTTGAATAAGTTGTGCTTGCTTTACTGCAGAATAATCTAATGCTTCGTTGGGATCTTCATGACTATCTATAACTTTATTTACTTTTTGCTTTATTAAATTAACAACCCTATTAGAGAAACTCAAATTTATCTAAATATATTATACAACAAGTTGCTTTAATATTTTTAATATAAATGAATTTCTTAATAAATTTGCTATTAAAGGCCAACGGTGGCATTGTTCTTTAAAATATATGACTTTTATTTTCAAAATAACGTGTTGTAACTATAAGTTAAGCAGTTAAACTATGGGATTAAACCCAAAACCATAATGTTACACACATCTATGCATAAGATCAATGGTTCATCAGTTACATTTAACTGCATCATAAAAGGATTTAATACAATAATAAATTATATTGTTATTGTCTTAAAACTAATATCTTTATTACTTGAATGCGATAGTTTAGATAAAATATTGCTAATGCTGATAAATTACGATAGTAAAGAAATAAATGGTAAATAGCGTAATAATTATAGGTCTTATCTTTAACCTTGTCGCATCATTATTGATGGCATACGGCAGAATATTTCGAAGTAAAGAAACCATAAAAAACGAATCGAAAACAGAAGGGGGGCATAACCCTTTTGAGGAAAAGCATAGACTTAAGGAAACAAGAATTGCCCAAGTAGGGGCCATAGTTATGGTTATAGGGTTTGCCATTCAGATTGCAGGTAATGTTTATTCTCAATAATGAGACACAATATTTTCCTTAAAGCCAAAATAAACTGATTTATGGTCTAAGGTTACCCATCACAAAAAAAAGATAAGAAATTTATGTATTGGACATTATTTTTTTATCATAAAATGAAAGCCTATGATATAATGTCAATAGATGTTGAAGCTGCAAAAGAAAATGCCACAGTTACAGAGATTGGCACAAGACTGATTTTGCGTACAATTAATGGAATGCCCATAATAGATGATGACGGAAAAGTCATAGGAATATTAACTATTATTGATATACTCCGCGCCATCAAAGACAACAAAAACATCGATACCCTTACGGCGGGTGACCTCATGACACGAAATCCTACAATTATAAAACAGGAAACTGATATTATGGATATTATCGATATTCTCGATAAAAAGGGCGTCGAAATGGTGCCTGTGGTGGATGAAGAAAAGGATAGTAGGATCATTGGCGTAGTTTCAAGAAAAGACATCATAGAAGAGAAATTCAATGAGCGGTTTGTCACTCTGGGCATGAAAAAAACGATTACAAAGAACCTCGGTCAATAAATGAAACTAATATCATAATTTTGAAAATCTACCTATTGAGCGTGAAACCCGATATCGAATATTATATACTTTTAAGCCTCAAAACACAACATCAAAATGGTTAACTTTTAAAACCAGGCCAAGACAAACTCAAAGTTGATTGATTGACGGAATTATTGCCTTCTTCAACTATGGAAAGAAACAAAGACATATCATGGTATGGTATTAATCGGCTTAATCGTTTTCGGAATATGCCAAATCAATAAACAAACTGATGTTATAACACTGATTAAATTTTGGATAAAAATAAGTAAAAACTTGAATCCCAACTGGTAGGAATATAAACCTTGTAACTATGTTCATTTCTTTTAAACATGAAATCTAAGACTGAATACCTTACAATAAACACTAAGACCAGACATGCATTTGTAAATATCACATCGCAGGTTAGAAAAATAATAAAAGAAAGTGAGGTTAAAGAAGGTCTTTGTTTGGTAAATTCAATGCATATCTCATCAAGTGTTTTCATAAATGATGATGAGACTGGTTTGCACAATGATTTTGAGAAATGGCTAGAACGCCTAGCACCACATGATCCGATTAATCAGTACAGACATAACGATACAGGGGAGGACAATGCAGATGCTCACCTAAAACGTCAGATTATGGGAAGAGAGGTAATTGTCGCTATAACTGATAGGGAATTGGACTTTGGGCCATGGGAACAGATATTTTATGGCGAATTCGATGGACAAAGGAATAAGAAAATATTAATTAAAGTAATTGGGGAGTAAAAAAGTTAAAAATATTTACCCAAACAAACAAACAATGCATATGCATTCGGTATTGACAACAATAAGGGAAGACAATGCGATACAAGCAATTAAAGTGAAATAAAATTCATTCCTATCACTGTCTAGATATTATGTCAAGTGAATAAAATCCGAATTGGTTGAACAAAAAATCAACAATAAATGACGCGCATATTTTTGTGCTTAATTTTGCTATCTATGTGAATTTAAAAAAGTTTATAAAATCAAAGTAAATCTTGGTTCAGATGAATTTAAAGGATATTAGAAATAGAATCAATAAGAAAATTGACGGAAACTATAAAGCTCGCCAAAAAGTATTAGGGAGAGTCAAAGAGGTGCTCGATATAGATTTCAATAAAATATCTATTTACAGAGGAGAGATTAATATAGGATATCCTACTAAAGACAACAAAAATAATGACATAGAAGGACATGAGAAAGACAACATATTATTAAAAATAGAACTACCAACATCTTTTATAGGAAAAGCTAGGTATCACTATAAGGACATAGATATAGATTCACTCTCCATCGAGGAATTAAATAACCTTGAAAATGATTTAGAATACATTTTGGACGAAATCGAGAAAGACATGGATAGGATTATTCCAAAAAATAATTGAATCAGATACAAACAAACCTGCAGTAGCAGGGGTTAATTGTTATATTCATTGTTATACGATATTCCTCTATCTATTCGAAAAAAACGGATAGATGGTTAATTTTTTCGATATTTTTTGCCTAATATGTTTTCCTGTTGTTATTTGATTTCACATTGTATGCTTTCGTTTACGAAATGCTATATCACAAAAATTATTAAATTAAATTTTTAATTAATCTGATTCTTCATATAAATTAATATTGTTATTTTGGATATATCAAAATCTTTATTGTGATGCATTGTAAACTCCATAAGAAGATAGTCTTCTTAAGAGCACCTATAGGAAATAAGTATGATTATCTTCTTGTCTTCTGGTTTGAAAATACCCTTCTATGAGAAGTGGCACAATATCCACAATATTCTAAAATACCCGCTTTACCATGGCACATACATTCACACTTGGTTCCTGAAGAAAATTTTTGTTTCATATTTGTTCTATGTATTTAGGTTTTATAACAATATCCCAAGATTTAACCCTTGAATTTTGGCAAAAACATAAGACAAATTCTGGTGCACTTGAAAAAAAAGAAGAAAAAAAACAGCAGTAAATTAGATGTTTATTTGATGTTTTATTATTTGCGGGCGCCTTTAATAATGGCGATAACTGTTCTTATGATTATCTCCAATACAACGCAGATATAATATAAATTCAATAAATATCATTTAAAAAAATATATGTCTGGGTTGGAGACAAAAAAGAAGAGTTAACAGTTCTCTTATTCATATGATGGTATCTATTATCCCAATGAATAATTTTTATATTGTATTGTGATTAGGATAATTAGAAAGTTTTTTGATTCAAAATAGTTATCCTCTAAAAAAATGGCATATAGAAAACATGGAAAAAACAATAATAAAATATGTAAAAGGGCTTCCAGTGGATGCCACTCGTTGGGAAATTAGAAAAAATAAAAAATATGGCAAGCTGTCTAACATAGTCCGGAATATCAATTATGATATCAAGCACGGTGTTACCAATGAACAAGTCATAGAGGTATTTTTAAGAATTCGAAACGAACCTTTATTTGTGGATTTACAAAATAATATTGAAGCAATGAATAGGCTAGGGGAACTAGAAAGACAATTGAAAAGTGAAGAACTTATTGGATAGTGAAATTTACAACCTTTTAGCATACTATTATTTATTATCCTTTACGCTATAGTGGAATAGATACAATAATGCGCCAAATATCCTTATAAAACCATATAACAGATATTGAAAATTCAAAATAAAATATTATTATGGCCTTCACTCTTTAATACTAATACATTAATGAGTTAAAGAAATAAAAAAAGTGTAGTTTTGTTATTAGATGTTCTTTATTCTTATCTCTTATCTTGTACATTCTCCAAGACTATTGGGTTTGCTTATACCTTGCCAAAATCTTTTACCTGGATTTTTGATATTCTAAATCTTTCTATTGTAATAAACATAAAATCAAACAAATATTAATAAATTCTGTGGATTTATCAAATGAGTGTTATATTGAATATTATGTTGCTTTTATAAACAATATGTGTTTTGATAAATGCCAGTAATGTTATCATTGTTTCTGATTGTATTAGACATGAAAAATAACTTATTAAATAGTTTTTTAATATTTTATATGGTAATTTATGCAATTTTTATAAAAAGCTTAACTGTTATATGTAATATAAAAGTTAAATAATTGTGAATTCCATATATATTGACAATCAATGGATATAAATCATCAAATTCATTTGTCAGACAATCAAGATAAATCTGGAGAACATGACATAAATAATGATATTCATAAAGATATCAATCAAAGTGACTATCCAATGGATGAGAATATAAACATCAATAAAAACTATTTAGAAGATTTAGATCCCAAGATTAAAGATTCCTTTGAAGAATTTATAAAAACATTAAATGGTCATTTAACCGCCATTACCCTGCCAAAGGAACAGAAAAAAGCATTGGAAAATCAAATTGAGGGAATAGCTAGAAAAATCAAGGATATTCCTATCACCAAAAAACTGCAAAATGATCCTTCAGCAGATTCGATAGAATTAACCAATGAAGGTGGTAACAGACCTGTTGCATATGACAAGGCCCTAGAGATAAACCCACAAAACGCCGACGCGTACTACAACAAGGCGCTGTCGCTGTCTGCCATCAAAAACTACCCTGAGGCCATTGAGTGCTATGACAAGGCCCTGGAGATAAACCAAGATAATGCAGACGCATACTACAACAAGGGATTATCACTATCATCTATTTGGTATAATAGATAGGCCATTGA
>JBKJYK010000002.1:0-4595 GCA_046715515.1 Candidatus Nitrosocosmicus sp. | reverse complement strand
CCTGGAAAAAATAATGATAATTCAATAATTTTAGCATTTGTGATAGGTATTACCCTTAGCGAACGATATCTAGCTGCATCCTTGTTCTTCAATTTTCAAGATATATTTAGATGATTTCAACGTATTCCACCAAATTGATCGTCTCTGCCCGGATAGAATACATCTAGTCTTTTGGAACATTATCTCCTTATCATTATTAACATCAGATAGAAGATTAGGTCCAATGATTAGCTGATTCATTATTTGTTGTTTATCTTAAAAGTTAAAGAAACTAAAACTGAAATATAAATAACTTGGACCCCTTCGCGCCCTACGTGAAAATCTCATTACTAAATAAAAGATTTGAATTTGTTTCCCCGACTATCGTTTTTTATGTTGAAGAAGCAAAAAATTTATCACATTACAAAATTAGTGGAATGAATATCTGATGTATACCTTATTTTCATTTTGTACTTCAAATATAAGTTAGCAAGACTGACACCGTTTTTGTTCTTTTATATATCTGCCTTTGTTTATACTCTTTCCAGAAGCTTTGAATCCAATAGAAATCCCTCCACAAACCATTCAGGTACTAACTAGAAGCTAAAGTGATTATCTAAAGCATTATCTTATTAGTATCTCTTTATTTTCGCCTCTCTGTATCCTTTTCTCCTAACTTCTAAACCTCTAAAGGATCTTGTTCGCGGTTTGTACTTACAACAAGGACAGTATATCTCATTGCACTTGATAAAAATCTCACAAACACTACACCTTTTTTGTCCATCCGAATACCTGGATGGAATTGCAGGATTCCTTTTAGCTTTGAATCTAATACAAATCCCATTACAACTCATAAAGAACCATACTTTAAAATAATTATGCAGTTGCAATAAAAGTCTTGTTTTGAGATAGAGTAATAGGGGAAATCATGTCTAACAATACTAAATGCTACGGGCCCTTAATGTGTTAGAACCCTACTACCACAAGGAACTTAATCTCCACGCGCCCAGACTATTAATTAACCTTCATTATCAAATTCATTTAACGTGTGACAATAATTAAGTTTTTCTGAAATTATTACTTAAGGATGCTATGTTATCTTTTATAGTATTTTGTTGATATGTCATGATTGTCATATTACAGTTTATTACCACAAAAGGGGCAGAAATTAAATGTATATTCGTCTATGTGTTTAGGGTAACCTGCATCATCCATACAGAATATCTCTATTTTGTTCTTTTCTATTATGTTGAGTCCAAACCCTCTCTCCAAAGAATCATCCTCCAGTTGATGCAATTCTCTACAACAATACTTTTTCATGCTAATAACAAGCTATCTATTTATCAAGCCTACAAATAGGTATAGTTGTATTCTTCTAATCTGTTATATTTCAGTATTATGATGTAAAAGCTCTTATTTTTACCTGTAAATTTCATATTCTTGTTGAAAGCTATTAAAATTATGTTCATCTTCCTTGGTTCTATGCTATCAAATAAGATCGGAATAAAAAGTTCATTAATCTTTATCAAGACAACAAAGTATGCGTATTAATAGAACAGGATTTTTATTCGGATTTTTGTTGTTAGTAGGAGGTATACCTTTAGCATATTCTCAAGGTATTGATTCTTCTCAATCAAACTCTTTTGATATTGAAAAAAACAAAGACGTCATTGTTGGCTTGACGGATGCTTTCAATGAGAGAAATCTTTCTGCAATAGATAAATTGGTTGCAAAAGATATAAAAGAGAATAGACCCGGTGCAGGACAAGGAGTAGAGGCAACAAAAGGTTTTCTCAAGGCACTCCAAACAGCTTTTCCAGACTTTAAGACTACTATTAATGAAATAGTAGCAGAAGGTGACAGGGTAATCGTATTTACAAATACAACTGGCACACATCAAGGACCATTTGTGTTTGCACCAGGAATACCTCCCACAGGTAAAGTGTTGTCATTTCAAACTGCCGATCTATACACCATAGCTGAAAACGGAACGATTGTAGAGCATCAAGACGTTATTGAAATTGTGGATATGCTCCAAAAGATGGGGGCTATACAGTCTGTAATTAACTCCTCATCACCCGTACAATAGATGAAGATTTGTATCTTATCACTTTATGCTTAAAGTCGGTATTTTTACAGGTTAATTTCATCTTTGAGATAGAAGGCTCAATGACTATTTTCCGTGTAAGAAAGAGAAATGCAACTTTACCATGTTACCAACTGGTTAATCAGGTTTACAAACATGCACAATAAGGAGATGATAAACGCTTAAGTCAACAGAGCCTTATTTACTAACACCGAAGGGACAAAAATTAAAGATTAAAATCTCATAGAGGAATTAGCAATTTTCTGTAAATAGAACCTTTATTCATAATATCTTTAGAGTCATTAAACATTTGTTTACGATTCTAAAGTCTTTTTGATTTAATAAATTAAAAATATTCGTCAATTAATAACATTATGAAGATCATTACACTAGAAAGTCAAATGGTTGCATAACATAATGAATTTATGGTCTGAAGTATCACAATGGTGTCTCACAAAGAAACAAGATAAGATATCTAAACAGAAATAGACTTTTCTCTGAATGTGAATGCCTAATCACCTCCTCGAATTAAATTACATAGCGAATGAGTTGAAATCCCATATATTTCGATTTATAGTAACGATTAGAGCAACCTATCAGCGATATGCATCATGACATACTTAATAGATACTAAATGTATATATATGATATGACAAGCGAAAAATATTCTAATCGTTTAATGATGTCTTTACATTCTCTCCATAAGGCTATTGCAGCCAAGAAAAATGAAAAATAAACAAGTGGCTATTTTAACTAGAATGAAAAGTCTGAGGTCTCAATTCAAAAATTCAATAAGGTAATTGATAACTAAATAGCGCAAATAACCGGCAATGACGAATTAAGAAGGTACTTGTTAGATAGAAATGATATCTTAGCATCTAGCCCTCGTTAAATGCTCCGCAGTTTATCAATGCAATTCTTATTTTAAGGAATGTATTATGTCGTTAGGAACTTTTACAATTTTTTATTCGATCTTGTAAGTTAAAATATTTTAATTCTAGTTAGAAAAATAGTAGCCATAATTTCATTGTCAGATCTCCCTTTTGTATCTAAACCGTGCATAACTTGAATTCATTTTTATAAATTTTTGGACTATGGTCACAGTATATTTGTCCTCCCGACATCATAAACGTTATAAGCATTCAAGATATTATATAATAATGAATTTTACAAGAAATTCAAAGAACCGATCTGTGTCGGTGATATTAGTTGCGTCGCTGTTTATGATTATCACTACAAGTACATTAACTCCATCAGTGACAATATTACCCAGTGTCCATGCTCAATATGGAAGTATGGCTACACTTCAAAATACCCCTGCAACTTATGCTGTGAGCATAATCCCAGGAGCTGCTCAAAGAGACAGTCCAAATCACTATTACCCGCCTGCAATTAGTGTTCCTGTTGGGACTGCTGTAGCATGGTTTAACAACGATTATGGTCAACCTCATACAGTTACAAGTGGTGCACCCAATGCATCTAATGCTGGCTCTATTTTTAATTCTGGAATAATGCCACCAACTGCAAATGCATTTTTTCAATACACATTTGAAAATCCTGGAGATTACATTTATCACTGTATTATTCATCCTTGGAGACAAGCAATAGTATCAGTAAGTGAATCATATGAAAATGGTCAATATTTTAAAATGTCATCAGGTGTTGGCTCTCTATTCAACCTCACAGAGAACTTTAGAACGCTTATTGACTTTGAACCACTAACAGTGCCTCTAGATGGAACAACCCCTATCTCATACAATATTACAATATCAAAGGACAATAATAATACAATCTTCACAGATACATTTGTTACAAATGGCGAGTCGTTACCCTTGGAATTAATACAGAGTCAAGGAAATCAGACTAACGTATATGGTCCAGACTTTAGTAGCACAGGAGCATATCACGTTGATGCACCGTTCTTAGAAGGGGACGGCAACTACACAATAAGAGCAGAAGTGACAGCCGTTAATTCTATACAGCCTGTAACACCAATAGTGGATGAGTTTACTTTACGAACGGTTACTTAGTAGGCAAATGGATTCCCTCTACTTTCATTCCCCTATTTTTCTTTATTTATTGTCTTAAGTCTAATCTATTTCACTAAGCAGTCGTTTTTTCTATTGTTCTCATAATTGATTAGAAGATTCTGTTAGTGATTCTAAATAATAAATTAAAAATAATCTCTATAAATTAGCCTAAACACATTGATATGCACATTTTTAACTTCTGTCCCTTCAGCGGTTATAATCTCAACATGACTAATGAAAAAGCCCATATGCAAATCTAAACATAGACTAGTTCCCAATTGAGAAATCACTTAGCATGGATAACATGTCTGTTTTTTTGATTATAATGGAGTCACTTGGACTTCCATATATTTACCAGCATAAATTTTTGATGGTTGGTATCATTAGTGCTATTGCCATGAGTATTGTTTTAATTTTAGGAGGCATATCTTTGCTTGAAACGTTTCATTGGATGGTCTATGTTTTTGGAGGTTTGCTTCTTTTTACAGCGATTCGAATGA
>JBKJYK010000001.1:0-4494 GCA_046715515.1 Candidatus Nitrosocosmicus sp. | reverse complement strand
CAAATAGCAAAGGCAGTTATAACAACAATAGGTGGGAATGGCTTTAATGTTAGCCAAAATAACGGTAAATCTGCAAATCAAATTATACCCCACGTTCACGTTCACATTGTGCCTCGATTTATTGCAGAAAAAATAAAAGGTCAATGGCCTACGAGAAGAATCGCCAATAATGAAGAACTAAAAAACCTGGCAGAGAAAATTAAAATGAATATTAATGGCAAAATATAAAAAAATTCTTTAAAAAAATGAATTCAAACAAAAGAAAGATAACTATAGGTATTCCAACTTTCAATGAAGAAGACAACATCATAAATTTTATTAAATCGCTAAAAAAACAAAATTTAAGCCCAAACGTTATCGATAAAATATTGTTTATAGATGATTCAGACGATAAGACACCAGATTTAATTGACAAAATGAAAATAGAAAATCCGGACTTAAAAATAGAATTACATCACAACAGTAAAAGATTGGGTGCAAGTAATGCATGGAATACAATTTTTAGAAAATCAGGCGGAGAAATAATTGTTTTGCTGGATGCAGATATAGAATTGGAAAAAAACTGCATCCTTAATCTTTCAAATAAAATAAATGAAACCACAGGCCTTTGTGCATCAAATACTATTCCAATAGTTCAAAAAAACAACAAATACTCAAAAGCATCTGCTTTTATTGCATTTTGGTTAAGGTCAATCAGGTTACATAGGATATCGAAATATACTACAATGGGCAGGGCATTAGCATTGCACGCTGAAGACGTTAGTGATATAGAAATTCCTACAGACATCATTGCCATTGATTTATATATTCAATGTAAAATACTAGAAAAACATAAAAAAGTTGTCTATAACGATGAAGCAATAGTTTATTTTAAAACCCCTTTATCTAAATCAGATTTTCTAAGTCAGGTAACAAGAGCTATAATCGGTCACAAACAAATAAAAAAATACACAAAAAACATTTCTTTAGAAATATCGTTCATTTTACTTTTGAAGGAATTTCTAAAAAGCTCAACTAAATATCCAAGCTTTTCATTGGCATTGATATACTGTTATACCATGTTACCTTATAGTTATTTTAAGAATAAAGACAAGGTATCCTATTTATGGGAAACAGCAACAAGTACTAAAAATCAAATAAACAGATATTCCGGCTAAATATACTATAGAGTCAATTTTGTAAAGTTAAACTGCTCGAAACTTGCTTTTTTATCGTCTCCTTTTTAAAATCATCGAAATATCAAGTAATGAAGCAGAATAAAAAGATGCTATAAATCCATTATGGGAGGTGTATTTTTATCCGTATTTTTATCCGTATTTACCCACATCAACAAGTAATAAAATATAAAAAGATCATTTTTCATAACTAATAGATATATAACATGAAGAAGGCATCGACATGTTTTGCTGTAATCGTGACTGCATTAGTAATGCTGTTAATTTCAAATCCTTTAAAATCTGAAAGTATTGTAATGAATTCTGCAAATGCACAGAATTGGAATTATACAGAAATGGGACAAGCCAAACCGCCGCCACTAAACTATGCCGAATCTACAAATAAACTTATATCATCTACACCAATAGAAACACCATCACTACTAGTAACAAAAGTTGTTAGGTGTGTTTCTGATTTAGGAATTCCATCAGATGAGGCAGTCTGTAAATTTGTTTTAGGCAATGTATTACCGAGCCAATTCACAGTGACCGTTGCTGGAAACAAATCCACTCCATCAGTATTTCAGGGCTCAATTAATGGAACCAGCGCATCAATATACCCTGGAAAGTATACGGTATCAGAAAATCTTTTCGACACAAGAAATATTGAAAATTTATTAGGCGAAACAACCACTGGATCGGTATCAACTACTGTATTAGGAGATTGTAATGGGCAATTTGACTACATGGGGAATTTCCAAAACGCGACGGGAACAATAGTTAGCGGAGACAACCAAAAATGCGAATTTATCAACACTATAGAGATAACAGCAGGGGAAACACCTTAGAGACCATAAGTATCATATTTTACTCAAATACACCCCAATACAATAGATTGAGCATAAGCATGATGAATGGAAACTGATATGGTAATGCTTTTCAATTATCAAAACAAAAATAAATGATTAATTATCAATTTTATTCATCAATACAAAAAACTCCTTTATAATTGGGTTTGTTTGAGATTTGAGTATAAATATCAAATAATTAATGCCTGTATCAAATTATTGCACACATACTCTTTTGTATAAAAGTCAATTTATTCATAGTTTGAAATTTGCAATGATAATTTCAAAAAAAATATTACTCCTTTGATGTCCCCCTTCATTTTCTCGCGATATTTTAAGGCAAATCGTAAACAATACCAAAGTAAATGGAGTTTTTCTTTTTTTTTCAAACTTTTGTTTGTTTCATCAACAGTTACTAAGAACAATAACAAGAATAAAAAACAATCTAATCTAACAACATAATACATCATATTTGAATTTACAATAAAAATTAGTTAATTTGATCCTTTAGTCCACAAACTTTTGAAAGAGACCAATTCTCAAATTATTTCATGGTCAAAAAGGTTTAACCTTCTTGTAAAGTATGCGGTGTGTCTGTTATCGATCTTGTCCAACCCAAAGTAGCAAAAGAAGGGCAAATCAAAGAAGGAAAATACGTTAATAATGTATGGACCTGCAATGATTGCCTAAATAAACGACTTTAAACAAAGATATACAGTAAGAATTTGATTCATTTAACAAGGTTCAATTTTTTGAGTTGGCCCATTATTATATTACAACTTTTTGCAATAGACAATAAATTTTTCAAAAGTATCAACATTATAATTATCATTATTGTCAAATAGATGATGCAAATCAATAGAACCATTAACAAAAATTTGAACATTTTTATGTTTATTGTAATTAAATAAAGTATCCAAAATAAGGTAAATTGATTTAGAATATATGCGATAATTCAAGCAATCAAGATAACAAACCTGCAGTAAAGGTTTATTGTAAAATGCATCCACGTCATCTAGGATATTAATTATTGACAATCCGCAAATTGTACTGTTCTCATCCAAAATAAGGAAAAATTTTTTGCTATCTATCAGATTATAAATGCAATTAAAGGTATTTTCTAACTTGTAGAATTTCCAGTTATTGAAATATTTGTTATTCTTTTCTAAATAAAATTTGGAGTTATTTAAATATGCACATATAAGATTAATGTCATCAAAACAGGCATATTTTATAAGGATATGAGATACAGAATAATCTAACCTTTTTTTTATTTCTACATTGTAATACGCATAAATGCAGCTTTGAGAAAACCCGTATTTTTCAAATAATTTTTTTGATATTATGTTGTCGTACGATACCAAAGCACAGGATTCGCACAGCCCATTCTTGATTCCATATTTTACCATATATTGTAAAAGATGGGTAGCAATCCCTTTATTTCGGTGAACTTTACCAACCCTTATACCTTCGATCCACAATAAACCTTTTTGGCATACGCTAATGTGTGATATTGCAACGGGTTCATATTGGAACGTTCTTGAATCAGGAATATCCACTACAAGCAATATGCCAGAAGGATCAGTTAACCAAAAATCCAACACTATTGCTATATAATCTCCCCACTCAAAGGTATCTTTACAAAACTTGAGGATTTTATCTTTATCAAAGTATTGAGCTACCCGGATACGCAATTAAAAACATCACATTCATCCAAAGATTAATTCTTTTAGATATTTTCATTTGGTTTGTTTTATGGAATCAACCGCTACTACTATTAATCTGGTTTCTTCCAATATATTCTGTTTATTGTTCCACACATCTCACATTTCATATTTGTTGGTATCGTATTTCGATCAGGATATCGTGATGATTTTTTGTGGGTGTTATTAGGTGGAAAGGCATTATAGGATTCACCGCATTTTGGACAAGCAAAAAGCCCCATTAGATTGTAATCTTTGATATAATATGTAAATGTTTATCTCCGAGACATATCCTTGAAGATTGGAAAAAAGTAAGGAAAATACAACAATTTTATATCCAACGACATTATGATAAATTTTTTTCCAAAAATGTCACAAAATGGTTTTTTCTTAAAGAGACATCTCCTTAATCATACCGCCTTCATTATTTCATGACACATGAATGAACGGAGATTACATCCATATCAATTAACAATTTTATAATACAATAACCTTGTAGACCTGTATAGGTAAAATAAAAGAAAATGAAGACAAATTATTTTCTATTACTATCAATGGTATCATATTAATGAAACAGATATTTGCAATTTCATATGGTAAAATTACCGATAAGGTTTTTGAAGTTATAGAAGATTTAGAAGGAGGTAAAGAATTAAAAGTTTGGTTGAATGAGTTATGCATAAAGCTCAAAGACAAGGTAAAGGATGATGTTTTTTCCTATAATACAATACAGATGAACCACTATCTTGAAAGCACAATGATAAGCAATGATACAACAGCAAGGGATCC